>CAYWOF010000043.1:0-10557 GCA_964459825.1 uncultured Phycisphaeraceae bacterium
TCCGCTGGGGGCCGAACTCCTCGAGCATGCCCTGGCTGACCTTGTACGCCCCGCTGTACTGGGCGACCTCCTCGCCCATGAGGAAGATGCGGTCGTCGCGGCGCATCTCCTCGCTCATGGCCTCGCGCAGGGCCTCGCGGAACTGGATGACACGGTCGCCGGTGGACATGCGGGCCGCCTCACGGATGCCGAATCAAGGGAGCCGGGTACGCCAGGGGCGATGGTAGGCGAGGCGGGCCTCACCGCTCGCGCAGGGTGCGGGAGCCTCAGCCGTGCGCGGGAAACATGAGCAGGCAATGCCGGAGACAGGAATCGAACCTGCACGGGGTTTCACCCCCAATGGATTTTGAATCCATCGCGTCTGCCAGTTCCGCCACTCCGGCCGGAGTCGCGCTCGGAGCATAGCACCGACCCTCCGGCGGCCCGCTCGCGCGGGTCGGAGGTGCTCGGGCCCGTTCCGGCGCGGGTATGCTCGCTGCCCATGATCCCCCTGCGCCCGAACGCGCCCGCTTGCGCCGTGGCCCTCGCCGTGGGTTGCTTCCTGGCCGGTTGCGCCTCGGGCCCCTCCGCGCTCCCGGCGCCCGCCGCCCCCCAGGTCCTCTGGTACACCACCCCCGCCGACACCCACAACGGCTGGACCTCGGCCCTCCCGATCGGCAACGGGCGCTTGGGGGCCATGGTCTTCGGCGGCGTGCTCGAAGAGCGCATCCAGCTCAACGAGGACACCATCTGGGCCGGGCCGCCAGTGCCCGTGCAGCCCGAGGATGCGGCCGTGCACCTCGCGGAAGCCCGGCGTCTGTTCTTCGGCGGCCGGCCGGCCGAAGGCGAGGCGCTCATCCGCGCGAAGGTCATGGCCCCGCGCATCTCGCCGCGCAGCTACCAGACGCTCGGCGACCTGCGCCTGCGGTTCCACGTGCCCGGGGTCCACACGCCCGAGCCGCTCGCGCTCACCGCGTGGCGCCGCGGGCCGGTGCACCAGGCGCCGGTGGTGGAGGAACTGGGCGCGGACTTCGACGATGCCGGGTGGGCCGGCGCCGCGGGTGACGCCGGCGCGGCCGTGCCCGAGCACTCAACCGTCACGTTCCGCTTCGTCTTCGACCTGCCACCCGGATGGCACGAGGCCGGGCCCGCGCAGCTGGCCCTCGCGCCGATCGATGACGAGGGTCGCGTCGTCCTGAACGGCGTCGAGGTCGGGCGGACGCGATCCTGGTCCGAGTCCCACGCGTTCGATGTGGCGGCCGCCCTGCGCCCGGGGCGCAACCTCCTCGCCATCGCCGTGACCAACATCGGCGGCCCGGGCCACTTGGCCGATCGCGTGGAGCTGCGCGCCGGGGTGGCGCCCGACGACTACCGGAGGTCGCTCGACCTCGACACGGGCATCGCTTCCACGGCGTATCGCGTGGGCGACCTGCGCTTCGAACGCGAGGTCCTCGCCAGCGGGCCCGATCAGGTCATCGCGGTTCGGCTGGCCGCGTCGGGAGACTCGGCGCTCGACTTCGAGCTGGCCCTGGACCGGCCCGGAGGCGCGACCGCTCGTTCTCTCGCACCCGATTCGATCGCGCTCGAGGGGCGAGCGGGCCACGGCGATCGCCACGCGGGTGTGCGTTTCGCCGGCGTCGCGCGGCTTGTGCCCGATGGTGGAACGGTGACCGATTCATCCGGGGGGCTTCGCCTTCGCGGGGGCCGGAGCGCCACCATCTACCTCGCCGCGGCCACCGACTACAACGCGGAGGCGCCCGCCTCACCGCTGGAGGTCGACCTCGTCGCCCGAGCTCGCGCCCAGGTCGATGCCGCCGCCCGGTGCGGGTACGAGCGCCTCCGCGCGGACGCCGTGCGTGACCATCAACGCCTCATCCGGCGCGTGGACCTCCAGTTGCCCGATCCGCGGGCGGACCTGCCCACGGATGAACGCCTCCGGCGCGTCCAGCGCGGCGAGGCCGATCCCGGCCTCGAGGCGCTCTACTTCCAGTTCGCCCGCTACCTGCTCATCGCATCCTCCCGCCCGGGCGACCAGCCCGCCAACCTCCAGGGCATCTGGAGCGAGCACCTCGACGCCCCCTGGAACGCCGACTACCACGTCAACATCAACCTCCAGATGAACTACTGGCCCGCGGAGGCGGCCAACCTCTCCGAGTGCCACGAGCCGTTCTTCCGCTACATCGAGGGCGTCGTGCCCGCCGGGCGCGAGCTGGCGCGACGCTTCGGCTGCGCCGGCTTCGCCATGGGGCACGAGGGCGATGCCTGGCTCTGGACCGCCTGCGTCGGCGAGCCCGTCTGGGGCATGTGGCCGACGGGGGCGGCCTGGTGCTCGGCCCACTTCATGGAGCACTACCGCTTCACCCTCGACCGCGCGTTCCTGCGCGAGCGCGCCTGGCCCATCCTGCGCGAGGCCTCGGCCTTCCTCCTGGATTGGCTCGTCGAGGACCCGGCCACGGGGCGCCTGGTCTCGGGCCCGACGACCTCCCCGGAGAACACCTATCTGCTCAACGGCCGCCGCCTGAGCCTCTCCATGGGACCGTCGATGGACCAGGAGATCATCTGGGAGACCCTCACGAACACGCTCGAGGCCGCGCGCATCCTGGGTGAGCGTGATGACCTGATCGCGCGCGTCGAGCAGGCCCTGCCGCGCCTGGCCCTCCCCGGCATCGGCGCCGACGGCCGCCTCCTCGAGTGGTCGCGCCCGTTCGAGGAGGCCGAGCCGGGCCACCGGCACATGTCGCACCTCTACGCCCTACACCCCTCGAACCAGTTCTCGCTCGAGCGCACGCCCGACATGGCCGCGGCCGCGCGACGATCGCTCGAGGAACGCCTCCATCGCGGCGGGGGGCACACGGGCTGGTCGCGCGCCTGGATCATCAACTTCTGGGCCCGCCTGCGCGAGCCCGAACAGGCCCACGCGAACCTGCGCCTGCTCCTGGCCAAGTCCACGCTCCCCAACCTCTTCGACGATCACCCTCCCTTCCAGATCGATGGCAACTTCGGGGCCGCGGCCGGCATCGCCGAGATGCTCCTCCAGAGCCATGAGGGCGAGATCGTCCTCCTTCCCGCGCTCCCCGGGGCCTGGGGCGAGGGCTCCGTGCGCGGCCTGCGCGCCCGCGGCGGCTTCGAGGTGGACATGGCCTGGACGGACGGACGCCTGACCAGCGCCACCATCCGATCGCACGCCGGCGGCCCCTGCATCGTCCGCACACCCACACCCATGCGCCGCCTCGGTGGCGCGGAGCACCCGCTATCCACGACCATTCGCCTCGACACCCGGCGCGACGGCGTCTACAGGCTGGGACCGGCCTGACCCCTCCCGTGCCGGCTTCGGCGTGCTCAATACCCATCGCGAGAACCACTCGCACGCCGGATGATCGCCCCCCTCTTCGCTCCGGAGGAGCGCACGGCTGTTGCCTGGGGCGCGGCGGCGCTTCGCCGCGAGCCCCTGGGATCGGCCCCACTGATTGACCTCTTCGCCCCGGAGGGGCGCGCGGAGCGAGCGCGCGGCTCATCGGCCCCTCCGGGGCCGGAGCCCCCAAGAAGGGGATGGCCACCAGGGCCCTACCGCCCGCCCTCACCCCGCTCCGGCCGGCCGGGCGAACGCCGTCGGCTCTATCTTCGCGTTGATCTCCACGCTCGTGTACCGCCCGGACATGCTCTCGACTGGCTCGCCCTCGAAGACCACCGTCCAGGCCGTCGGCACCAGCACCCCCGCACGCCGCTGGAAGTCGGAGAACCGCTTCTCCAGCGTCCCGAACGACAGGCGCGGCCCTCTCCCGCGATACGTGATGCTGAGAATGCGCCCGCTCGTCGCGTCGATGCCCAGCGTGCTCGTGGCGCCGTCGCGTGCGATCGCCACCAGCTCCACCGGAGTCCCGTCCACTTCGCCCGATCCCACGTGCGTCGCCACCGTCCCGGGGAGGTCCCGCCGGTGGAGGATCAGCAGGATCTCTCGCGACAGCCCCGTCTCGATCGCCGCCCTCTGCGTCTCCACCAGGTCGTCCGTCTCCCCCGGGCCGAACTCGAAGGCCGCATCCGGCGTCACGACCTGGCCCCAGGCCTTCTCATCCCACGCGTCCTCCAGGCGCACGCGCCCGTCGAAGGTCAGCACCATCGACCGGGTGTTCTTGTACAGGCGATCGCCCTCCCGGTGCTCGCGCTCGATGCGCGTCGCGTACGACCGGAGCGAGTCGATCGCCGCGGCGCCCCCCATGCCCTCCACCGCGCGCTCCAGCAGCGCGCGTCCCCGCGCGGCGCTCTCGGGCGTCGTGTCCGGCACCGGGTCATCCGCCTCGAGGAACGAGGGCGGGTCCTTCAGGAACGTGTCGCGGCACTGCGTCGAGGCGAAGAGGTAGAGCCTCCCCTCGTGCACCGCGCGCCACTCGGTCGAGCCCTCGCCCGAGAGCGGCCCCATCCGCGCGCAGGCCCCGCCCCATTGGATCTCGTACCGCGCGGGCTCGGCCAGGAAGGCCGCCCGGTTCGCAGCGCTCGCGAAGTGGTACGTGAACCCCCCGTGCACCAGCGCGTGCTCCGCCGAGCCCGCGACCTCGTGGCCGCGGTGCAGCTCGATGGCATCCGCGGTCAGCGTGCGTCCGCCCTGTCCGAACGCCGCCCTCGCGCTGAGGATGCAGGCCCCGAGCGCGATCCACCATCCAGTACGCGGGAGTCTGTTCATCAACACCTCCTCGAAGCCGGAACCGAGTTGAACGATCGATCAAATGGCGCCAGAATAGAGTCTCCCGCCTCCTCGGTCAAGCGCCTTGTCCCGTCCGATGAGGACGCCTCCATCCCCGGTTCGGGCCTGGCCGGCGCGCCCGCCCGAGGGCGCGGCGGATACGCTCGCCAGCCCATGGCCCGATCGCCCTCGACCCCGCCCGATCCACGCCTGCGTGACCTCCTCGGGCGCGACCACTCCCTGCGCGGGGCCGTGCTCTTCGGCCTGGATGGGCATCCGATCGAGCTCCAGGCCCGGGCCGTCGAGGTGCTCCAACGCCCGGCCTCGTGGAAGGCGGCGACGACCGTCACGGGCATGGCCAAGCGCGAGGTGATCGAGGCGATCGACCGGATCGCCGGCGCATTCGCCAAGTACTCCATTCCGCAGCCGCGCGTCAGGATCGTCGTGAACCTGGCCCCCGCGGACCTGCCCAAGGAGGGCACCTGGCTCGACCTGCCCCTCGCCGTGATCCTGCTCCAGGCCGCCGGCCTCCTCCCCGACCTGCCCGGCCACGAAGAGCAGCAGTACATCCTCATGGGCGAGCTGGGCCTCCACGGCGAGGTGCGGCGCGTGCCGGGCGCCCTCTCCATGGCCTGCGGCGCCAAGCCGGGCCAGACGCTGGTCGTTCCCTCGGGCAACGAGCGCGAGTGCGCGCTCGTGACCGCCAACCCCGCGTACAAGGGGTGCAAGGTCGCCTCGGTCGCCACGCTGGAGGATGTCGTCCGGTTCTTCAAGGGTGAGCGCCGGCTCGAGGATGTCCGGTCCCGGAAGCTCAGCTTCGATCCCGTCATTCCCAGGGCCATCGACTTCGGGCGCATCCGCGGGCAGGAGCGCGCCAAGGACGCCGCCCTGATCGCCGCCGCGGGCGGGCACAACCTGCTCCTCTCGGGCCCGCCCGGCGAGGGCAAGTCGCTCCTGGCCAGCGCGATCCCCGGCATCCTGCCCGGGCTCTCGGACGCCGAGATCGTCGAGGTCACGCGGATCTACTCGGCCTGCGGCCAGCTCACGGGCGACGGGTTGGCCGTCACGCGCCGCCCCTTCCGGCCCGTGCACCACACCGCCTCCAAGCAGGCCCTGGTCGGGGGCGGGAGCGGCGTGCCCCGGCCCGGCGAGGTGACGCTGGCGCACCTGGGCGTGCTCTTCCTCGACGAGCTGGCCGAGTTCAGCCGCGCCACGCTCGATGCCCTGCGCCAGCCCATCGAGAACGGCGAGGTCTCCGTGTCGCGCACCGGCGGCACGCTCACGTTCCCCTGCCGGTTCATGCTCATCGCCGCGATGAACCCGTGCCCGTGCGGGTTCCACGGCACGGACCGCTGCCGGTGCGACGCGACGGAGATCAGGCGGTACCAGGGCAGGATCAGCGGGCCGATCGTCGATCGCATCGACCTCCAGGTGGACATGGGCCCGCTCTCGACCGAGGAGCGGTTCGCCGATGCCGGCGCCGAGGTCTCGCCCGCGCTCCGGGCCCGGGTGGATGCGGCGCGGGAGCGCCAGCGCGAGCGCCTCGCCCCCTGGGGCGCCGCCTGCAACGCCGCCATCCCCGGCGGGCACGTGCGCGAGGCGTGCGCCTTCGCCCCGGAGGGCTTCGAGCGCTTCCGCGCCGCCGCCGATGCGCGATCGCTCACCACCCGCACCGTCGACCGCCTGGCCAAGGTGGCGCGGACCGTCGCCGATCTGGCCGAGTCGGGCCCGATCCTGCCCGCGCACGTCGAGACGGCGCTGGGCTTTGTCACGGGCGGCGTGCTCCGCGCCGGCCCGCGCTAGGCGCGCGGCCCCCCCTCCCCGCCGTTCACGACGCGGTAGTACCCCGTCCCGTCATCGAGGACGACGCCCAGGTCCTTGAGGGCCGCCAGGGCCGCCATCTGCTCCGCCTGCTTCTTCGACTGTCCCCAGCACTCCGGGTAGCGCGTGCCCCCGATCTCCACCGCCACCTTGAAGCACTTGGCGTGGTCCGGGCCCTTCTCGTCCAGCACCCGGTACATGGGCAGGCCGTGCAGACGCTGCTGCGCGTGCTGCTGGAGCACCGACTTGAAGTTCTCCTGGTGGCCCGAGAGCGCCGCCCGCTCGATGAGCGGGTCGACCAGCGGCAGCACGAACCGCTCCGCCCGCTCGTAGCCCCCGTCGAGGTAGATCCCCGCGATGATCGCCTCGAACACCGCCGCCGCGAGCGACGGCGGCAGATCGCCGTTGGCCCCCGCGACGCCCGGCGCGAGCATGCCCTTGCCCAGCGCCAGCATCGTGTCCAGCCCCATGGAGCGCGCGATCATCGCGCACGTGCTCCGCGAGACCGCCGAGGACTTGATCTTGGTCATCTCCCCCTCGAGCAGGTTCGGGTAGCGGTCGAAGATCCGGCGCGAGACGATCAACCCGAGGACCGAGTCGCCCAGGAACTCCAGGCGCTCGTTCGAGTCGATCCGCGCCTCGGTCAGCGAGGCGTGCGTCAGCGAGCGCGCGAGGATCGCCGGGTCCCGGAAGGTGTACCCCAGCGCCGCCTGCGCGTTGAGCAGGAGTTGATCGTCCACGTGCCGCCCTCGGGCCCGGCGCCTCCGGGCGGGCGCCAAACCCATGCCAGGCCCGCCGACACGACGGTCGGCGCCGCGCCGGCCCCGCGCACTCCGCCGGGACCGGCCCCGAGGCACTCACGCGGACGCTCATCGGTCGGCCCGGACCCCCCGAGCCCGCCACAAGCCGAGACGGCCGGCGAGCGAACGCGCCATCGTGCCGGGACAAGCCTAGCGGGCGCCAGGAGTGGGGGCCAGCCCCGCGGGGTCCGAGAAGCGTCCCGTCCGGATGGCGTGCGGTAGAACGCCGTCCCGCGCCCGTCTATGGTTGGGCCCACCCGAGGGTCCCCCCGATGTCCACGCACTACCCCAAGCGCATCAGCCGGCTCAAGCGCAAGCGCGCCATCGGCTTCCGTGCCCGCATGAAGACCCGGGGCGGACGCAAGCTCCTCAACCGCAAGCGTCGCTACGGCCGGTCTCTCAACGTCGCCGACAAGTAGCCCTCGGCCCCCGGAGCGGTCGGCGATCCGCTCCCCCCCCAACGTCAAGGCCCGATCCCGTGGCGCAAGCGGCCACGGGCGGGGACGCCTCGCCCACCCCAGGTGGGGTCCATCCACGACCCGCCGGGCCCATCGACCCGCCGTCCCATTCACCGCGTGCTTTGTTGTGCTGCGGAGACTGGTTCCTCCACGGCCGCGTGGCAGAATTAGGGGAGTTGCCCCGTGGCGAAGGCCGGGCCCGACGCCAGAATGTTTTCGGACTAAGATTGGATTAATCGCACCGTTTGCGCCTGTTCGACGATCGGAACGACCGCGGGCCCCGATGGAGCGGGGCCCGAACGAGGGGAGTTGAACGATGACCCTGGTGTGTGAAGGCGCGCCGCGATCGGCCCGTTCGTTGCTTGCCGGCGTGCTCGCGCTGGTGGCGGGCGCCACGGCCCCGGCCAGCGCCCAATGGACCGTGACGAGCCTGCACCCCCCCAAGGCCAGCTGGTCCGAGGCCTTCGCCATCGCCGACGGCCGGCAGGCCGGGTACGCGATCATCGGGAGTACCGACAGCGCGAGCGTGTGGACCGGCACCGCGGCCTCCTGGGTGAACCTGCATCCGGCCCAAGCGCTCGGTTCGTACGCGATGGGCGCCTCCGGGGGAACGCAGGTGGGCTTCGTCGCCCTGGATGATGCCTTCCACGCCAGCATGTGGAACGGCTCAGCCGCCTCGTGGACGGACCTCCACCCTGCCGGGAGCTTCGCGTCGTATGCCTACGCCGTCGCGGGCGCGCAGCAGGTGGGGATCGCGGACCTCGGGGGACCGCACAGCCCCGTCTTCCATGCCGGCACCTGGAACGGCTCGGCCGCGTCGTGGGTGGACCTCCATCCCGCGGGCGCGGCGTTCTCCGTCGCCTGGGGTGCGGCCGCCAACCAGCAGGTCGGGTTCGTCGCGCTCGGTGGCACGTACCACGCCAGCATGTGGAACAACACCGCCGCGTCGTGGGTGGACCTTCACCCCGCGGGGTCGACGCGCTCGCAGGCGAACGCCACCTCGGGCGCCCAGCAGGTCGGGTACGCCACCGTGGACGCGGTCCACCGTGCCGCCCTGTGGACCGGATCCGCCCCCTCGTGGGTGGACCTCCACCCCGCCGTCGCCACCCAGTCCGACGCCTACGGCGTCTTTGGTGGCGAGCAGGTGGGGTATGCCCGCGTCGGTGGCGTGTATCGCGCGAGCCTCTGGGGCGGCACGGCGGCCTCGTGGGTCGACCTGCACGCGTTCCTTCCCGCCGGCTACTCCAGTTCCTACGCCCAGGGCATCTGGGCCGATGCCTCGGGGACCTACGTCGTCGGCGAGGGATTCAACGACTCCACCGGCACCTACGAGGCCCTGCTCTGGTCGCGCCCCACGCTGCCCGTAGCGCCCACCATCCTCACCGCGACCGAGCCCTCCCCCGGCGTCGCCCGCATCACCTGGCGGGACAACTCGCCGGGCGAGACCCAGTTCGAGTTCCAGCGCCAGAGCAAGCCCTCGAACCGGTGGACCGGCGCCGTGATCGTGGGATCCAGCCCGGCCCTGGCGGGCACAGGGGCCACCGGCTCGTGGGACCAGTCCCCCGGCAGTGGAGCGTGGAGGTACGCGGTGCGCGCGGGCAACGCCGCGGGAACCTCCGCCTGGACCCAGTACGTCGTGGTCAAGCCCGCCAAGCCCACGGGCCTCTCCGCGATGTGGGTTCCGGGGGGAGCCGGGCATGACGTGCAACTGAGCTGGACCGATCAGTCCGGGTTCGAGAGCACCTTCAAGATCTCCCGCCAGCACAGGGTCGGCACGTCGTGGACCGAGACCACGGCGGTGGGGACGGGGCAGATCGGCGCCAACGCCACGATATTCACCGATACCACGATCGCGGCGCCCGGCCTCTACCGCTACCGGATCGCCGCATCCAACAACGGCGGCAGCTCCCCGTGGACCGGGTGGATTCAGATCACCGTGCCGTAGCGGCGCTCGATCCGCGGCCCCGCGCGATGGCGCGGCCCGGTCGGGTGACCGGAGCGCGCCGCGCCTGTGTGAGCACCCTCCAGGTCACGCACGGCCGCGTCAGTGCCGTCCCTGCGGGTGGCACTGGTAGCACGCCTGGCTGACCCACGAGTACCCCTGGACGTCCCGGTGGTCGTTGTCCATCTCCGACTTGGTGTGTGCGTGGCACGCCGTGCACGTGAACTGGACGAAGTTGGCCGGGTTCTGGTGGCACTGGGCGCACTCGAGCCGGTGGCGCCCGCTGGTGATCGGGAATCGGTGGGTGAACGTGGCGCCCTGCCACGTGGACGACGTGTGGCACTGGGTGCACGCGGTCGGGAAGCCGGCCGCGGCGTGGTTGGGGTCCGTCGTGCCCTGGTAGTCGTCGAGGTGGCACGAGGCGCAGTCGGTCGAGAGGCCGGTGTACACGCCGCCCGTGTGGCAGTCCGTGCAGCGTCGCGCCCCGTGCCCGCCGGTGAGGGGGAACGAGGCCGGATGGGCGAAGGTGGCGCCCTGCCATGTGGACGACGTGTGGCACTGCGTGCACGTGGTGGGGAAGCCGGCCGTGGCGTGGTTGGGGTCCGTCGTGCCCTGGTAATCGTCGAGGTGGCACGAGGCGCAGTCCGTCGAAAGGCCGGTGTACACGCCGCCCGTGTGGCAGTCCGTGCAGCGCCGCGCGCCGTGCGCGCCCGTGAGCGGGAACGAGGCCGGATGGGCGAAGGTCGCGCCCTGCCAGCTGGCCGTGCCATGGCACTGCGTGCACGTGGTGGAGAAGCCGGCCGTGGCATGGTTGGGGTCGGTGGTGCCCTGGTAGTCGTCGAGGTGGCACGCGGCGCAGTCGGTCGAGAGGCCGGTGTA
>CAYWOF010000043.1:10657-13613 GCA_964459825.1 uncultured Phycisphaeraceae bacterium
CCCTGGTAGTCGTCGAGGTGGCACGCGGCGCAGTCGGTCGAGAGGCCGGTGTAGACGCCGCCCGCATGGCAGTCGGCGCAGCGCCGGGCCGCGTGCCCGCCCGTGAGCGGGAACGCACCCGGGTGGTTGAACGAGGCGCCGCGCCACGACGAGGTGCCGTGGCACTGGGCGCAGGAGGTCGAGAACCCGGCGGCGGCGTGCGCGGGCTCGGTCGTGCGCTGGTAATCATCCTGGTGGCAGCTCACGCAGTCGCGGGAGAGGCCGGTGAAGGTGTTCCCGACGTGGCAGCTCGCGCAGTCCAGGCCCGCGTGCCCCGCCGCCAGCGGGAACGACGCCGGGTGGGCGAACCGCGCCGGCGACCATGAGATCGCCACGTGGCAGCGCTGGCAGTCGCTCGTCCAGCCCTGCGCGACGTGGTTCGGACTCGTGGCCCGCGCCAGGTCCTCCTGGTGGCAGGAGGCGCACGCCGTGTCCGCGCCGGAGAAGTTGTTCACCTGGGCGCCGGGGTGGCACCGGAAGCACGCGGCCGCCGCGTGGGCGCCCACGAGCGGGAAGCGGGTGCGGTTGTGGCGGGCGATGGCGTCGCGCGGCGTCCACGCGTCCTCGTTGTGGCAATCGGCGCAGAGGCGCCCGAGCTGGCCCCGGTGCACGTCCACGTGGCACCCCGCGCACCCCTGGGCGGCGAAGTCGCCCGCCTTCCCGCGGTCGTTGTGGCAGAGCAGGCACGCCGCTCCGGCGTGGGCCCCGTGGAGGGGCGTCCCCGTCTCCGTCTCATGGTGGAACTCGAAATCGGCCCGGATCGTCGTCCAGTCCTTCCCCGTGTGGCACAGGGTGCAGTCGGCGGGGAACGTGTCGTGAGGAACCACCGGGCCGAACGACGGGCTCCAGCCCTGGCGCGGGCGCGAGAGGATCGTCCCGCAGGCCACGACGAGCACCGCCAGTCCGACCGCGACGAGCGTGTTGAGCCCGGCGCGTCCGCCGGCCGACCTGTTGCGCTTGGCGTCCATGCTTCACCTCAGAATCGGTATTCCGCGAACAGGCCGAGGCTCAACGCGTTCTCCCCGTCGCCGAAGTAATGATCGGCGGTCAGGCTCCAGAACCAGTTGCCCGACTGCCAGTCGATGCCCGCGCGGAGCGTCTGCCGGGTGGCGTCGCCCCCATCCGCGATCAGGCCCGTGTTGGTGTAGCGGAAGAGCTCGTACCCCAGGAACCCGCGCAGGTCCCCCGCGCCCGGGCGGACCTCGAGGCGCACCCCATCGCCCTCGAGGTACGAGCCGTCGCTCCGGAAGAGGGCCGCGTGGATCGTCACCGGCAGGTTCCCGACGTTCTCCCAGTCGGCGCCCACCTCGCCGCCCAGGCCGTCGCTCCGCTGGTCGTCGAAGGTGTAGATCCGCGCGTCGAGCCGCACGTCGTCGGCCACGCGCAGCCAGCCGGCCAGCTCCACCCGGTCGAGGCGGCCGTCACGGATCAGCTCCACCGGCGCGAACTCGAACTCCCACCGCTTCAGGTCCGCCCAGGTGTACCGCGAGTACGACACCGAGGCGCCCCAGTCCGCCGTGGGCGAGTATCGGGCCTGGAGCCAGGCCTCCGTGAGCTGCGGCCCGCTGGACTTGACCGCCTCGTCGCTCCCGTACAGGTCCACGGTGCACGACCCGTACAGCCAGAGGCCCTCGACCGGCGCGGCGCTGGCGCGGGCGAAGATGGCGTCCCGGTCGGCCTCGCCCTCGTGCCAGGTCTTGAGAAACCCCAGCGTGGCGGCGAGCCAGGCGTCCTGGGGCGCGAGGTAGTCCGCGAACAGGTGGAACCCCGCATCGGCGCCCCAGTCGCGATCGGGCAGCGGGCGCGGGTAGACGCCCGCCCCCGCCCCGATCGACAGGCCGCTCTCGAGCCGCAGCGCCCCCTCGACCCCGTCGAGCGTTCCCACCGCGGGCAGGAAGTACGAGTTGAACCGGCCCACCTCCAGCCGATAGGGCGAGTAGTGCTCGCCCCCGATGGCGTAGGAGAACTCGTCGAAGATCAGGTCGGTCCGCGACTCGTCGTCCGCGTCGGCCAGCTCGACGGCGCGGTAGTCGAACTCGCCCTCGAATCGCAGCTCCCCGCCCTGGCCGAACGGGTTGGTCACCAGCAGCGCCGTCCCCGAGCGCGACAGCACGTACCGGCTGTCGCGGTCCTCGGCGCCATCCCACGAGACCTGGAGCTGCGTGTAGATGCGACCGTGCACCGTCGGGGCCCGCTCGCTCGGCCGGCGCGCGAACGCGGGGGCCAGCAGCGGCATGTCCGGCGTGCGGGCCTCCTCCTCACGCTCCCAGGGCGGGTGGGGGGGTGGCGCCGGCTCGGCGGGCGGGGGCGCCTCGCCCGGCGCCGGGGAAGGGAGCGGCGCGTCGACCTCGCCCGGGCATCCGACGGGCGGCACGCGAACGCCCGGAGGCAGGTCCACCCGCGCGCTGCTCGTGGTGACCTCGGCGATCGTCGCCTCCACCGGCGCCTCGCCCGCCGGGAAGAACCGGGCCGTCATCCCGCGGTCGAGCCCCGCCCCTCGCCCCCGGTCCAGGAAGACGCTGCGCCCGGACACGCTCGTGACCGTGAAGCGCACGGGCTGGCGTGCGCTCGCGCAGACGGAGCAGAAGGCGACCACGAGCGGAACGAGCGCGCACCTCATGGCGACCTCCCTCCCCGGGGTGGAGTCGGACCGTGGCAGTCCTGGCACTCGGTGCCGAGGGGCCGATACCGGACGACGCGACCGCCTCCCGGCGTCCCGACCGATCGGTGGCACGCCGCGCACGCGAGGGCCTCGTGGGTCGGGTCGAGCTTGAACGACGAGTCGCGCGCGTGTTCGAAGGTGGTGCGGGCGAACGGGGCCGTCTCGGTGTGGCATCGGGCGCAGTCCGTGGCGCCGGTGCGCGCGAACTGCCCGGCGTGGGGATCGGCGTGGCAGGCGGCGCACGCGGTCGGCGCG
>CAYWOF010000044.1:0-8745 GCA_964459825.1 uncultured Phycisphaeraceae bacterium
CCCCTCTCTAATGCTCCGGCGACCCCCGAGATCTACACTCTTTCCCTCCACGACGCTCTTCCGATCTGATGGGCTCGAGGAGGCCCGCGCCGTCGCCGTGGAGGCGGGCGACTCGCTCCTGGAGGTCCTGCGCGACCGGCTCCGCCTCACCGGCGCCAAGCGGGCGTGCAACGCGGGGGACTGCGGGGCGTGCACCGTGCTGGTCGACGGCGCTCCGATGAACAGCTGCCTCCTGCTGGCGGCGACCCTCGAGGGGCGCGCCATCACCACCGTCGAGGGGCTGGCGCGGGGGGCCGAGCTCTCGCCCATCCAGCGGGCGTTCGTCGAGGAGGGCGCCGTCCAGTGCGGGTACTGCACGCCCGGCATGGTCGTGGCCGCGAGCGCGCTCCTGTCCAGAAACCCGAGCCCGACGATCGCGGAGATCAGGGAGGCACTCGACGGAAACCTGTGTCGATGCACGGGCTACAGCGCGATCCTGCGCGCGGTGCGCCGCTGCGCCAACCAGCGGAACGACGGCACCTGCGCGGCGCGATCCGGCGCCGACGGGCAGGCCGTCCGCTGCGACTGCCCGGCGCCCGGCGCCCCCGAGGCGCCGCACGCCCCGGCCCGCGCCGCGCGCTTCCAGTGCGTCGGCCAGTCCACGGCCCGCATCGACGCACCCGACAAGGTCACCGGCCGGGCGTTGTACACGGCCGACCTGGCCCTGCCGAACATGGCTTACGCCCGCCTCCTCATGTCGCCCATCGCCCACGGGCGGATCCGGCGCATCGACGCCGCGCGGGCCCTGGCGCTCCCGGGCGTGCTGGCGGTGATCACGGGGGCGGATGTCCCGGAGACCCCGTACGGGGTCTCGCCCGCCCGGTACGACGAGGAGGTCCTCGCGCGCACGAAGGTCCGGCACGTGGGCGATCCCGTGGCCGCCGTCGCCGCCGTGGACGAGCGCACGGCCGAGCGGGCCGCGGCGCTGATCGATGTCGAGTACGAGGAACTGCCGGCGGTGCTCGACGCCCTGGAGGCGGTACGACCCGGCGCGCCCCTGGTCCACGAGCGGTACGCCCGCAACATCAACACCCACGTCTCCCACCACTTCGGCGACCTCGACGCCGCCCTGGCCGGCTCCCACCTCGTGCGCGACGAGACCTTCACCGGGAACCTCGTCCACCAGTGTCCGATGGAGCCGCACGCCGCCATCGCCGCCTGGGAGCACGACGGCACGCTCGTGCTCCACACCTCGACCCAGGCGCCGCACTACGTCCAGTACACGTTGGCCCACCTCTTCCGGATGCCCCTGGCCCGGATCCGGGTGATCCGCCCGCACGTGGGCGGCGGTTTCGGCGTCAAGGCCGCCACCAACCCGCTGGAGGTGTGCGCGGCGGTGCTGGCGCGCCGGCTCGGGCGTCCCGTGCGGATGGTCTTCTCGCGCGAGGAGATGTTCCACTACTACCGCGGGCGCCACCGGCAGCACATGCGCTTTCGCCTCGGTGTGGACCGGTCGGGGCGCATCACCGCCTGCCAGAGCACCATCCACCTCGACGGCGGGGCCTACTCCTCCTTCGGCGTGGCGACCGCCTACTACGCCGGCAGCGTGATCCCCACGCTCTACCGCATCCCCGTCTACTGGTACGACGGCTACCGCGTCATGACCAACAAGCCCGCGTGCGGGGCCATGCGCGGGCACGGCGTGCCTCAGCCGCGTTTCGCCTTCGAGTGCCTTCTCAACATGATCGCCGAGGACCTCGGTATTGACCCCATCGAGATCCGCCGCCGCAACGCGATGACCCCCGACACCCGCACCGTCAACGACCTGGACATCGGCTCGTGCGAGTTCCACGCCACGCTCGATGCCGCGGAGCGTCAGTCCGGCTGGAAGGCCAGGTACGGGCACCTGCCTCCGGGCCGGGGCATCGGCGTGGCCAGCGGCGGCTTCGTCTCCGGGGCCGGCTACTGCATCTACCGCGGCCAGGTGCAGATGACCCACGAGAAGGGCCCCGAGACCTTCCAGAAACGCTCGATCTTCCCGCACGCCAACGCCATTATCCGCGTCACGGAAGATGGCATGGGAGCGATCCTCCTCATCGGGGCCGCGGAGATCGGCCAGGGGAGCGACACCATCCTCGTCCAGATCGCCGCCGAGGCCATGGGCATCCCCCACACGCGACTGCGCATGCGCAGCGAGGACACCGACATCAGCCCCCTGGACCTCGGCTCGTACTCCTCGCGCGTGACGCTCATGGCGGGCAACGCCGTCGCGGCGGCCGGCGCGGCCGTGCTCGACAGGATCCGGCCCTACGCCGCGGCCCTGCTCGGGTGCGATCCGGCCGCGGTGCGCGCCCGCGATGGGCTGCTGCACCCCGACGGCGCCCCGGACCGCACCGCCCCCTGGGAGGAGGCCGCACGCCGCTACTTCAACGCCCACGGGCCCCTCGTCGGCACCGGGTGCTACAAGCCCCCGGACGGGCTGGGCGGCGACTACAAGGGCGCCACCGTCGGCACCAGCCCCGCCTACTCCTTCGGCACCTGCGTCTGCGAGGTCGGCGTCGACCTCGAGACCGGCAAGGTCCGCGTCGAGCGCTGCACCGACTACCACGACTGCGGCACGCCGATCAACCCGCGGCAGGTCCACGGGCAGGTCGAGGGCGCGATCGTGATGGGCGCCAGCGAGACGATCCTGGAGGACCTGTGCCTCGACGAGCGCGGGCGCATCCTGAACCCCAACCTGCACGGCTACCTCATCATGACGATCAAGGACGCCCCGGAGATCTTCAGCGGTCTGGTCGATTCCTACGAGGCGCGCGGGCCCTTCGGCGCCAAGGAGATCGGCGAGGGCGCGGCGCTCCCGGTCCTCGGGGCCGTCGCCCACGCCATCGCCAACGCCACCGGCGTCTGGATCAAGGACCTGCCCATCACGCCGGAGAAGATCCTCAGGGCCCTGAAGTCCGACCGGGTGCATCCCGCCGCCGCGCCCGCCGGTTGACCCCGCGGCCCGGAAGGAGAACCGCTTGCCCATCTACGAGTTCGAGGGTGTGATCCCGGTCGTCGATCCCGAGGCGTTCGTTCACCCGGAGGCCGTGCTCATCGGCGATGCCATCGTCGCGCCCGGGTGCTTCGTCGGCCCCGGCGCCGTGCTCCGGGCCGACCTGTCGCGGATCACGCTCATGGCCGGATGCAACGTCCAGGACGCGTGCATCGTGCACTCGTTCCCCGGGTTCGATGTCGTGCTGGAGCCGGATGCCCACATCGGGCACGGCGCCGTGCTCCACGGCTGCCGCATCGGGCGCGGCGCCCTCATCGGGATCCACGCCGTGGTGCTGGATGAGGCCGTCGTGGAGGAGGGCGCCATCGTGGGGGCCATGTCCCTGGTTACCACCGGCACGCGCATCCCCGCCCGAACCCTCGCGCTCGGCATCCCGGCCCGGGTCCTGCGCCCGGTCAGCCCAGATCAGAGCGAACGCAAGGCCCTGGGGACCCGCCACTACCAGCACCTGGCCCGCCGCTGCCTCGCCACCATGCGCCGGGTCGATCCGCTCCCCGCGATCGAGCGAGAGCGCCCGCGAGTCCCGCTCCTCGGCGATGGGCGGGATGCCCGTGTCTAGCCGGTGGCTTCACGCCCGCTCGAGGATCGTCGAGACCCCCTGTCCCACCCCGACGCAAAGCGTGACCAGGCCCCGGCGCCGGCCCGAGCGGACGAGCTCGTGGGAGAGCGTGACCGCCAATCGGGCGCCCGTCGCGCCGAGCGGGTGGCCGACGGCGATGGCCCCACCGTTGGGGTTGATCCGCTCCGGCCCCAGCCCAAGCTCGCGCAGGCACGCCAGCACCTGCGCCGCGAACGCCTCGTTGAGCTCGATCACGTCGATCGCGGTCAGATCCAGCCCCGCCCGCTCGAGCGCCCTCCGCGTCGCCGGCACGGGGCCGAGCCCCATGAACGCCGGGTCCACCCCCGCCGTCGCCGATGGTCCCACCAGCGCCAGCGGCGTCAGGCCCAGACGCCCGGCCAGCCCAGCCTCCACAAGCACCAGCGCCGCCGCCCCGTCGTTGATCCCGGATGAGTTCCCCGCCGTCACGGTGGCGCCGGCATCCGTCGCGAACGCCGGACGAAGCCGCCCAAGGGCTTCCAGCGAGGTGTCCGGGCGCGGGTGCTGGTCGGTGTCCACGACGATCGGCTCGCCCTTGCGCTGCGGAATCACCACCGGCACGATCTCGGCCCCCAATCGGCCCGCCCGGTGGGCCGCGGTCCAGCGCTGGTGGCTCAGTAGCGCGAACCCGTCCTGCTCGCGCCGGTCGATGCCGTACTTCCGGGCGATGTTCTCCGCCGTCTCGCCCATCGAGTACGGGTGGTGCACCGCCGCCAGCCTGGGGTTGGTCATCCGCCAGCCGATCGTGGAGTCAAACACCTGCGGCGAACGGGAGAAGGGGCCGTCGGCCTTGGGCATCACCCAGGGCGCCCGGGTCATGCTCTCCACCCCCCCGGCGACGAGGATGTCCGCGTGCCCGGCCTCGATCAGCCGGGCCGCGAGGTTCACGGCCTCGAGGCCCGAGGCGCACAGCCGGTTGACCGTGCACCCGGGCACCGACGGCGGCAGCCCGGCCAGCAGCGCCGCCATGCGCGCCACGTTGCGGTTGTCCTCCCCGGCCTGGTTGGTGCACCCAAGGTACACGTCGTCGATCCGGGCCGGATCGACCCCCGCCCGTGCCACCGCCTCCCGGATGACCAGCGCGCCGAGGTCGTCCGGCCGGCAGGCGCTCAACGATCCCCCGTAATCGCCGATCGGCGTCCGCACGCCCGAGACGATGGCCGCCCGTCGCACGGACGCATCGTAGCGGCCCGCGCGGCACGGATCAGCGCCGCGTCGCGCGCCCCTCCCCGTGTCTCCGGATCCTCGCTCGGGGCCCGGGCGCCCATGGACCGCCACGCGCCGCCGTCCAGGTACGGCCCGCCCACGGGGGTCTGCGGGATTGGTGGGAACCCTTCGCACACGCCGCGGCCAGTCCTGGAGGACGTCCGCGTGCGCCGGGGCGCGGATGAGCACGGGGGTGTTCGCCGAGGCGCCGCGTCGAGCGTGTATCTTGATGCGAGCATGAGTCGCGCCGCGGGCCCGCGTGCGCCCCGCGGACCACGAGCCATTCACCCGCGCCGCCGGTCCGGTCGGCCTCGGATAGCGGCACGAGACGAATCCATGAAGAGACTCCCGCCGCCGCCCTGTCTGGTCTGGCCGCTCATGTTCGCGGTCCTCGGATCGCTCGGCTGTGCGGGATCGGGGAGGCCCGCCGAAGGCGCGGGAGGCGGGGGCCTCAGGGTCGACTCCCTGGCCTGCGAACGCCGGGTGAATCCGCTCGCGGTCGATTCACCGGAGCCCCGCCTGAGCTGGGTCCTCGCTTCTGACCAGCGGGGCCAGCGTCAGACGGCCTACCGCGTCCTGGTTGCGGCATCGCCGGAGCAACTGGCGGATGAGCGGGGCGATCTGTGGGACAGCGGCAAAGTCGCGAGTCGCGAAACGCTGAACGTCGTGTACGCCGGGCGGCCGCTGGCCTCCGGCCAGACCTGCTACTGGAAGGTCCGCGTGTGGGACCGGGACGACCAGGCGTCGGGGTGGAGCGAGCCGGGCGCGTGGGAGATGTCGCTGCTCCACGAGCGCGACTGGGCGGCCACGTGGCTCAACGACGGGAAGGCGAACCCGTCGAATGATGCGGACTTCTACGCGGAGGACCCCGCGCCGCTCTTCCGCAAGGAGTTCGTGGTCCGCAAGGCCGTGCGGCGTGCGCGCCTGCACATCACCGGGCTGGGGTACTACGAGGCCAGCCTCAACGGCCGACGAGTCGGCGACCACGTGCTCGACCCGGGGTGGACCGCCTACGACCGTCGCGTGCTCTACAGCACCTACGACGTGACGGACGCCGTGCGCCCCGGGGCCAACTGCCTCGGCGTCGTGGTCGGCAACGGGTGGTACAACCCGCTGCCCCTGCGTATGTGGGGGCACCTGAATCTCCGCGAGCATCTCGGGGTCGGACGGCCGCGGTTCATCGCGCGCCTGAGCCTGGACTACGCCGACGGTACCGGCGAGGCCGTGGTTTCGGACCTGTCGTGGAAGACGTCCGACGGGCCGATCCGCTCGAACAGCATCTACCTCGGGGAGGTCTACGACGCCCGATCGGAGCGGCCCGGGTGGGACGAGCCGGGCTATGACGACTCGGGTTGGCGTTCCCCCGCGGCGGCCGGGGAACCGGTGGGGCCGCTCCAGCCGCAGGGCCAGCCGCCCATCCGCGTGACGGAGCGGATCGCCTGCGTGCGGGTCACCGAGCCCCGGCCGGGCGTGTTCATCCACGACCTGGGGCAGAACTTCTCCGGGTGGGTGACGCTGCGGCTCGAGCACCCGCTGCCGCCGGCCGGCACCCGCGTTGTCCTGCGCTACGGCGAGCTGCTCAACGACGATGGCACGCTGAACCCCATGACGAGCGTCTGCGGCCAGATCAAGGGCCGGGTGAAGAACGCCCGCGGCGAGGAGGAGAGCGTCGGCGGGCCCGGCGCGCCCGCGATCGCCTGGCAGAGCGACACCTACATCACGCGCGGAGCCCCGGGGAGCGCGGGCGGCGGCGGTCCGGCCGAGGACGGGGCGGAGGTCTACACGCCCCGCTTCACGTTCCACGGGTTCCGATACGTCGAGGTCACCGGCCTGGGGCCCTCGGCGCCCCGGGGACGACCGATCGGGCGCGTGACTGTCACGGGGCTGCGGCTCCACTCCGACGTCGCCGACGCGGGAGCCTTCGCGTGCTCCAGCGATCTGCTGAACAGGATTCAGCAGATGTGCCGGCGCACGTTCCTGGCCAACCTCTTCAGCGTGCAATCGGACTGCCCCCACCGGGAGCGGTTCGGGTACGGCGGGGACATCGCGGCCACGAGCGAGGCCCTCATGCTGAACTTCGACATGGCGGCCTTCTACGCAAAGACCGTCCGCGACTTCACCGACGCGGCGCGTCCCGACGGCCTCCTGACCGACACAGCGCCGTTCGTCGGCATCCAGTACTGCGGCGTGGGCTGGGCGATGGCGCACCCGCTGCTCCTGTCCCAGCTTCGTCGCCAGTACGGCGACGAGCGGCTCATGGGCGAGCACTACGAGCCCGCGAGGCGCTGGTTGCTCCGCGTCGGCGAGGCGTACCCCGAGGGCATCATCCGCGAGGGGCTCAGCGACCATGAGGGGCTCGAGCCCGCCCCGGCGCCCCAGATGGTCACGCCTCTCTACGTGCAGAGCGCGGAGCTGCTGGCCGAGATGGCCCGCGCGCTGCAGCGTGACGAGGATGCCGCGGTGTTCGATTCGCTGGCCCGGAGGATCCGCCGGGCGTTCCAGAAGGCCTTCCCGCCCGGCACCGACCCGGCCACGCAGGCGAGCATGGCCTTTGCCCTCTCCTGCGACCTGGTGCCCGAAGACGACCGGGCGGGCGTGCTGCGGGCCCTCGTGGAGAACATCCGCGTCACGCACCAGGGACGTCTCTCCACGGGGATTCTGGGGACGAAGTTCATGCTGGATGTGCTCGCGCGGATGGGACGCGCCGATGTGGCGTTCGACATCGTGAACCGGCGCGACTACCCCGGCTGGGGATGGATGCTCGAGAACGGCGCGACGACGCTCTGGGAGCACTGGGCCCTGGACACCAACACGTTCTCCCACAGCCACCCGATGTTCGGCTCGGTCAGCCAGTGGTTCTTCAACTGGCTCGCGGGCATTCAGCCCGCGCCGGGCGCGCTGGGCTTTGACTCCATCCTCATCCGGCCTCAACCCGTGGAGGGCCTGGACTGGGTGCGCTCGAGCCATCGCTCGGTGCGGGGCGACATCGTGAGCAACTGGCGACGGGATGAGCACCGCTTCGTGCTGGATGTCGAAATTCCCGTCGGCGCCAGCGCGCTGGTGCACCTCCCCGCCGAGCGGATCGAACATGTCACCGAGAGCGGCCGGTCCCTCGCGGCGCCGGGGGTGGCCGATGTCGAGGTGGTCGCCGCGGGCGGACCGGGAGCGGGCGTGGCCGTCGGGGAGGTGGTCTGCCGTGTTGGCTCCGGCCGATACCGCTTCGTCGTGCATCGCCCGCGCCGGCAAGGGGGGAGCCGGCCCCCTAGCCGACGGCGCACTGCTGGTAGCCCGGGTGGTTGGCGGTCCGTGGAGTGTTGACAACGGCTCGGCCGCTGGGCTTGTGGTGGCGGTACTTCGGAACACGAACGGATGTGACGGCCATGCGCGGCACCCTCCGGTAGCCCGAATCCGGTAAGCACCGGAATCCCATGAAACTCGGAGCCGCTCTGCCGACCGTCGGCAGGTACGCTAAGTTCAGCGTTCCTCGTGTCTTATGGCGAATCGGGGTGGGCGGATTCGAACCGCCGACCTTTTGACCCCCAGTCAAACGCGCTAACCAAGCTGCGCTACACCCCGGTCAGGGCATGAGGATAGGGGGCCGGGAGGCCTCCCGCCAGCGGCGCGGGCCGGCGGAACTCGGTCAACCGACCCACTGCCGTGCCAACCCGCGCCTTCCTCAAGATCCGGAAGAGATCCAATTGGGAGGGAGCCGGTGTGTCTGCCACACCGGCTCCCGGCGTACCAGTCGATGGTCTCAGGCCCGCCCTCGGGCGCGGGCTCCGGGCGGAGTGGTTCAGCACCCGATGGCGAACGCGGTCTGGAACGCGGCGAAGTCGAGGACGTTGAGGGCCCCGTTGCCGTCGAAGTCGGCGCGCGGGTCGCCGAGGGCGAAGAACGTCTGGAACTG
>CAYWOF010000044.1:8755-10783 GCA_964459825.1 uncultured Phycisphaeraceae bacterium
TGTAGTCGCTGATGTTCAGCGTCCCGTCCGAGTTGAGGTCGGGTGCGCACGCGGCGCACTCGTACGACGAGATGACGATGTCGTCGATGCCCGCCTCGGTCGTGGAGTTCGCGGGGTTGTCGGCGACGGAGAAGCGGAAGCGCACCTGGCTGGTCAGGGGGACGATCGAGCCGACGTCGTGGGAGACGACGGTCCAGCCTCCGTCGCCGCCGAGGGTGTTCTCCATCTGGGCCCAGGTCGTTCCGCCGTCCGCGGAGGCCTCGACGATGAAGCGGTCGGAGTTGTCATCGTTGAAGAACCACCGCGCGTAGGAGAGCTGCGCTCCGGCCAGGGTGGAGAAGTCGTAGATGGGGGTGAGGAGGCGCGTGGGTCCGCCATCCACGTCGGAGAGGTTGTACGTCGCCCCGACGGCGCCCTGCATGGTGAAGAAGCAGTTGGCACCCGGGGCCTCGGTGTGGTCGTCCTCGGGGTTGGCCAGCATCGGGCCGGCCGAGCCGGGGAAGGTCGTGCCGTTGGGATCGCCCCGGTACCAGGTGCCCGCGTAGAGCGACTGGTTCTGGACCGCCCAGCCGAAGAGCACGCCCTCGAGATCGTCGGCGAGAGCGACCTGGAGCGAGGACGCGGCGGGCGCGGCGTAGCTCAGGGGCGCTTCGGGGTCGCGCACCGTCACGCCGCCGACCGCCTGGGCCGTGAAGTAGTAGCGGACGTTGGCGCCGCAGGAGGCGGGCGGGATGGTCGCCCGGTACTGGTTGGGCCCGATCTCGGCCATGGGGGCGCTGGCGAAGGGCGCCCCGGCGATGGAGTACCACACGAGGCCGGTCGCGGGGGCGGGCTGGGCGGCGAAGGGCACGACGTCCACCCGGATCGTGTTGGGCACGCCGGGCGCCAGCAGGTTCGGGCGGCCACTCGGGTACTCGAAGGCCAACGGCGTCAGGACCGGGCAATCGATGTTGTGCTTGTCGAAGGCGTGGCACAGCTCGGCGAAGTGCGGCGTGCCGTTGGCGAGGATGCCGTCGTTGTCATCGACCGTGAACACCTCGATCGCGGTGAGGGGGTGCGCCGCCTGATTCCCCGAGCCCCCGAGGGTGATGAGCGACCAGTCGACGTGGAGCTGGCGTGCGAGTTCCAGCCCGGGCGCCGAGCCCAGCGTGATCTCGGCCCTCAGACGCAGGTCGCGGAACACCCCGGCGAGCACCTGGCCGCAGTCGTGGATCCCTCCGGTGCAGGGGTACTGCCGGTTGGCGAGGTCGATGTTGCGGATGTCGGCCCCGGAGCGGTAGAAGTTCTTGCCGACGATGCCCGTGTCGTAGAGCAGCACGGCGCAGGTGTCGGCGTATCCCTCGCCGAAGGAGCCCTGGGTCAGGCCGAGCCGATTGACCATGAAGTGGCCGTACTCGTGGGCGATGACCGTGGTGTAGGCGGTGTTGAAGCAGTTGGCGCTGGACGCGTAGAAGTTGATGTTCGAGCCGTCGAACGTCGCGTTGCACTCGGCGTTCTGGTTCACGTTCGCGAGGATCGGGACGTCGATGGGCGTGAAGGCCGGAGCCCGGTCCTTCAGGTAGTCGTGGATGTTGTTGACGTGGATGAAGGCGTTGACCTGGGCCGTGGCGTGCTCCGCGGGAGTCGGATTGAACGCGAGGGCGGCCGGAACGCCGGGCGTGGCCCCCACGCCGCTGAGCGCCAGCTCGGGACCCGCGTTGTTGTCCACCCGCACCCACCGACCGACGGTGTTGGCCGGGCCGACCGCGGCCGACAACTGAACGCCGGACGTGCCCGAGTACGGAATCGTGAACTGGCCGAACCGGTCGGAATAGGCCCAGCCGCTCCCCGCGACCGACACGCGCATGCCGGGGATGGAGGTCGGTACCGGGAGGTTGTTGGGCATGTCCGGCACCAGGCCGGGCGTGGCCTTGCCGGCGACCGACCCGATCACATCCGTGCTGACCACCTCGTTGCGGACGTGGACCGTGCGCCCGGTCGCCGCCTCGACGAAGAACGTGAGCCTGCGGGCGATGACGCCGCGCGAGC
>CAYWOF010000044.1:10793-13609 GCA_964459825.1 uncultured Phycisphaeraceae bacterium
GAGCTCTCGCCCGTGAGCCTCCAGCACCGGATTGGCGGGACGGGAGTCTCGTCGCCGGCGAAGACGACCAGGTCGGGCGCGCTCCAGACATCCAGCCCGGCCGCCTCCGGCGATCGGGCGGCCGCCGCCCGGGCCAGGTCGCCGGAAACGGCGACCGGACCGACCTCCGCCATCGGCGCTGGGGCGAGGCTTCCGGCCGCGTAGACGACCCGGGGCGTCGGCGCGTTGAGGACCAGGACGCGCGCCTGGGCGCCCTCGACCGGGAGCCCGCCCGCGAACTCGACGTAGTGGAACGCCGTGAACCGGCCTTGGGCGATCGGACCCGACCAGCTCTCCACCAGCTCGACGGGGCCGGCGCCGAAGGCGCCGGCGTGCTCGGCGATGAACCGCTCGGCGGCCATGGCGGCCGTCGGGCCGGAGGTCATCGGCGCGCCATAAAAAGCCTTGGCCCAACCGGCGGTTTCGTGGAGCCTGAGCCCCGGGTGGGAACGCAGGAGCTCGTCGGCCTCGGTGGAGTGGCCGAACGAGGCCTGGGGCTGGGCGAGCAGGCTGGGGATGGAGGTCAGAACGAGGAGGTGAACCGGGGGGGGGGTGCGCATCGATCGGGGCTCCGAGTCAGGGGTGGAAACACCGCGTTCACTCGAGCTCTCCCCGTGGGTTGAACGCGCATCGGTCGTTCGTGCCGCGGCTCGTCAGAAACCGAGCATAATCCATGAAGGGATAATGAGCAAGGGATGAGAAGGTTCCCACGAGGGCAAACTCTTTTGCCCGCTTCGCGTTCATGAAGGGCGCCGCGCGGTCTCGGGCGGTTCCGGCGGTTCGCGGGGCCCATATGCTCCCCGGCGATGGACAGGCTGCTTCTGGTCGGAGGGCGGCTGATTGACCCGGCGTCGGGGCAGGATGGGATCCTGGACCTGGCCCTGGCCGATGGACGGGTGGCCGCGATCGGTCCCTCCCTGGCGCGGAGCCCGGCCGATCGCGTGATCGATGTCGAGGGCTGCCTGGTGACTCCGGGCCTGATCGACCCTCACGTGCATCTGCGCGAGCCGGGGCAGGAGCAGAAAGAGACCATCGCGTCGGGATGTGCGGCCGCCGCGCTGGGCGGGTTTACGACCATCTGCTGCATGCCGAACACCAGCCCCGCGCTGGACGGACCGGAGATGATCCGGTTCATCGCGGACCGGGCGCGCGAGACGGGGTCGTGCCGGGTGTTTGCCGTGGGCGCCGTCACCCGGGGACGCAGGGGGGAGGAACTGGCCGAGATCGGGCTCATGGCCCGCGCCGGGGCGGTGGGGTTCAGCGATGACGGCGACTGCGTGGCCTCCGCGGGCGTCATGGCGCGGGCGCTGGCCGAGGTGGCGGCGACCGATCGGGCGCTCATGCAGCATTGTCAGGAGCCGTCGATGACCCGCGGGGCCTCGATGCACGCGGGCGAGGTCGCGGTCCGCCTGGGCCTGACCGGCTGGCCGCGGGCGGCGGAGGAGGCCATCATCGAGCGCGATCTCCGGCTCAACCGGGCGATCGGGTGCCGCTACCACGTGCAGCACATCTCCTCGGGCGATTCGGTCGGGATCGTGCGCCGGGCGCGGGCCGAGGGCCAGCCAGTCACGGCGGAGGCCTCGCCGCACCACCTGCTCCTGACGCACGAGGCGTGCGATGGGTACGACACGAGCGCCAAGATGAACCCGCCCCTGCGCGAGCGCCGGGATGTGGAAGCGATCATCGCGGGGGTCGCCGACAGGACGATCACGGTGCTGGCCACGGATCACGCGCCCCACACGGCGCAGGAGAAGTCGCTGCCGTTCGAGGAGGCGCCGTTCGGCATCGTCGGATTGGAGACGGCCCTGGCGCTCTACGCCGAGGCCCTCGTCGGGAGCGGGGCGATCGACTGGCCCCGGCTGGTGGCCCTGCTCACTCTGGAGCCGGCGCGGCTGTGCGGCCTCGACGCGTCCCACGGCCTGGGGATGCTGCGCGTGGGCGGGCCCGCCGATGTCACGGTGATCGACCCAGGCCTGGACTGGACGATCCGCGCCGCGGAGTTCGCCGGCCGATCGCGCAACACGCCGTTCGAGGGACGCCGGGTGCGCGGCCGGGCCGTCGCCACCATCGTCGGGGGAGTCGTGCGCCTGGACGCGGCCGAGGCGCACCGGTGAGCGACGGCGCCCACCGGGCGGCCGGCATCGGACGCACCCTCTGGCTCGTGAGCCTCACCAGCCTGCTGACGGATGTCAGCTCGGAGATGGTCTACCCCCTCCTTCCGTTCTTCCTGACGGCGACGCTCGGCGCGACGCCGGGGGTCATTGGCTTGATCGAGGGCTCCGGCGAGAGCCTGGCGAGCCTGCTCCGGGTCTTCGCGGGGCGACGCTCCGACCGGAGCGGTCGGCGCAAGCCGCTGGCGTTCCTCGGCTATGCCGGATCGCTGGTCGGCAAGCTCCTGCTGTTCCTGGCCACCGCCTGGGGCGTCGTGCTGGTCGGGCGGCTGCTGGACCGGATCGGAAAGGGCGTCCGCTCGGCCCCCCGCGATGCGCTCATCGCGGACACCGTGCCCCCCGACCGGCGGGGTCGAGCCTTCGGCTTCCACCGGAGCATGGACACGCTCGGCGCGGTGATCGGCGTCCTCCTCGCCCTGGCGTTGGTCGCCGGCGCGGGCGACGCCTCCGGCTACCGCGCGCTGTTCCTGCTATCGCTCGTTCCCGCGACCTTGGGGCTGGTCACGCTGGCGATGGTGCTCGAGCCGCCGGCCCGGACGGCCGGCGTCGGCGGACCGCGCGCCCGACCGGCCCTCCGCGGCGCCTGGCGGGCCTTGCCCGGGCGAC
>CAYWOF010000045.1:0-1041 GCA_964459825.1 uncultured Phycisphaeraceae bacterium
TAACGTGACTCACCTACGCCGCCATCCACTTCCAACTATGAATGGGACACGCTCGCGGTCGATCACGGCTCCGCAGGTCCGGAACGTGGGCCGGAGTCGGGCTATCGATCCTCCTCGCGATCGTGTGGTGTGTGAGCTTCCGGTGGTCCGTCCTCCGGGCCCGCAACGTGGCGCCGCTCGAGACCATCGAGATCGGAGTCTCTTCTGGAGCTCTCGTGGCGCGCCACCTGTGTCGGAATGGGCTCGTGATGAGCGAGGGTGATTGGTATTGGACCATCTACCGGAGGCACTGGCCCGATCACCCCTTGTGGCTGCCCCGCTACAACGACTGGCAAGCAAGAGGCTGGTCGCTCGTGATCCCACTCTGGATACCGTGGACCGTGGTCGCCGCAACGACCGCGGGGCTCTGGTGGAGCGAGCAGCAACGAGTGCGAGTCGGACATTGTCCGACCTGCGCGTATGACCTCACCGGCCTTGCCCCGAGCGACCGCTGCCCCGAGTGTGGCACTCTCCCCCGTTCCACCCATGGGTGATAGACGCGTACACCGGCGAAACGCTTCAGCCATCGCGCGCCACGAACCGTCGGATGCCGACGAAGTACATCGGCAACAGCACCGCGAGAAGCGCGGCACCCAGAAACTGATCTCGTGCGCTGATCACCCACGCGGTGAGCGATGTGGCCACCAGGCCCGCCATGATCAGCAGAGGCCGCGCGGATCGACGCAGCCCGGCGACGGGCGCTCGCTCGGCGCGCCCGCCGCTCATGATGTCCTGGGGGGCCCAGCCCTGCAAACTCAGGGAGATGGCGAGACCGCACTCCGGGCAGGTGACGATGTCGCCGCCCGCGACCGGCAGGCCCAGGACCGAGTACGAGCACCGCGGACACACGAGGCGGTTCAGGTTGCGCCGGATGGCCCACCGGAGCAGGAAGCAGTACGGGGCGAACGCGCCCGCCAGGACGATCGCGACGAAGATGATCGCACCTGCCGCACCGCACGCCCGGCCGAGGACAATTCGACGAATTCGGATCGCTTCAGAATC
>CAYWOF010000045.1:1051-13562 GCA_964459825.1 uncultured Phycisphaeraceae bacterium
GCATCGTGTCTCTGCTGAGGGCCGGGTGATCGGGGCCGAGGATCCGCTCGCCCAGGGCTTCACCCATGATCACGAGCACCATGCCGATTCCCGCTGCAATCGGAAGGGCGACAAGCACGCCGAGCGTGCGCCAGGCCGCCACGGCATGCATGAATCCACGGCACTCGTCGTCCGAGTACCCGTCAAGCTCGGGCACCAGCCGCCAGGGTCGAAGCGCGAGCATCGGCAGCCGCCAAGGTCGGAACACGCCCGGATTCTACCGGGAACCCGGCGCCGCCCTCTCAGCGCCAGCTGTGTGGGTCTCCCTTGAGGGTTCGCTCATTCTCACCGACCTGGGCCGGCCGGTGACGTCGCGCGGGCTAGAGTCGTCGAGCGACCTGAGGGGGAACCGGCCATGCGCATCGGAAGCATGCGGCGAAGCGGCGACGTCGAGGACCGTCGTGGCGTGGGACCGGGCCTGGCCGTCGGCGGCGGGCTCGGCGGAGTGGTGCTGATCGTGCTCTACCTCCTCCTGGGCGGGAACCCGCGGCACGTGGTCGGGCCGGCTGGCCTGAGTGGGGCGGGGACGAGCCCCTCAGAGGACGCGGCGGCCGAGTTCGTCTCCCGCGTGCTGGGCGACACCGAGGACGTCTGGAACGACCTCTTCCAGCAGATGGGCCAGGAGTACGTCGAGCCGCGCCTGGTGCTGTTCAGCGGCGTCGTCGAATCCGCCTGTGGGACGGCCGACGCGGCGGTGGGGCCGTTCTACTGCCCGCTCGACTCGCGGGTGTACCTGGACCTCTCGTTCTTCGACCAGCTGAGCAGCGAGTTCGGGGCGCCCGGCGACTTCGCCGCGGCGTACGTGGTCGCCCACGAGGTCGGGCACCACGTGCAGAACCTGCTCGGCGTCTCCGAGCGGATCCAGTCGATGCGCGGACGCGTGAGCGAGAGTGAGTACAACGACCTGTCCGTGCGCGTGGAGCTCCAGGCCGACTTCTACGCCGGCGTCTGGGCGCACCACGCCCAGCAGCTGCGCCAGGTCCTCGAGGCCGGAGACGTCGAGGAGGGCCTCAACGCCGCGGCCGCCATCGGCGACGACCGCCTGCAGCGGCAGACCCGCGGTTATGTCGTGCCCGACTCCTTCACGCACGGCACCTCGGCCCAGCGCGTCCGCTGGTTCCGCCTCGGGCTCGAGACCGGCGATCCCGCGGCGGGGGACACGTTCGCAACCGACCGGCCGTAGCCGTGCCACGCGTGCCCGACGTGCCACGGGCTTCGCCCGTCTGCGGGCGATGCCCGTGGTGGGGCGACCGAAGGCCACGGGCAACCGCCAAGCCGGTAGCCCGTGGCACGGGACCACCTACTCCGGCTTGTCCGGCACCAGGTCCGTCTGCAGTTCCGGGTCGGCCGCGGGCACCGCCGTGACCGGCAGCCCCAGCTCCTTCCGCACGATGTTCGTCCCCACCGCGATCGAGACGCTCTTGAAGAACGCGATGTCCCGGTTGCACCCCTGGCGCCCGAAGCCGCAATCGGTTGAGATGATCAGGCGCTCGGGCGGGATGACCTTGAGCGCCCGCCGGATCGTCGCGGCCACTTCCTCCGGCTGCTCGACCTGCAACCTCCGGTGGCTCACGACGCCGATGCAGACCTTCTTGCCGCGCTGGTCGCGCATGTACGGCGCCAGCAGCTCCAGCTCGCGCAGATCGCGGTCCCTGGTCTCGAGCGTCAGCACATCGCCGCGGGCGCGCGTCATGTACATGTCCAGCGAGGCCGCGTAGCTGTCGTTGTCGATGACCCGCTGCATGTTGGGGTTGCCCCAGCAGGTGTGGATCCAGAGCTCCACGCCGTCGAGCCCCTGCACCTCGCGGTTGTAGCACTCGAGGTAGAACTTCACATCGTCGTGGTCGGCCCCGAATGTGTTGGCCATGAAGTGCAGGCAGGGCTCCTCGATCTGGATGCACCTGCACCCGGCGACCGTGAGCGCCCGCAGCTCCGCGTTCATGGCCTCGGCCATGTCCCACAGCACCTGCCGCTTGTCCCGGTAGTGCGCCGTGTGGATGTCGAGGAACAGCCCCATCACCTGCGAGCAGCAGGTCCCGAACCGCACCGGCTTGGACGTGCGCGCCTGTGCCAGGCGCCAGATCTTGGGATAGTCCAGCGGCCGGTGCTCGATCTTCCCGACCACCCGCGGCCAGCGCCACCCGGTGTAGATCTCGCTCAGCATCGTCCCGGGCGGGTACTTGAGCCACGGCGAGCGCGTCGCCCACGACTGCAGGTGGTCCCCCTCGAACCCCGCCCAGCGCTGGAGGGGGTAGTGGTGCCACGACCGGCCCGCGAAGTCCTCATCGCAGTGCAGATCGCCGTGGGTCAGGATGTCCAGCCCCGCCCGCTCCTGGTCGCCGATGATCGTCGTGAGCGCATCGCCGAACTTCTCGCGGAAGCGGACGTCCATCATGCACGTGTCGAGCGGACGCCCCCACATCGACACATCCATCCAGCGCGGCCGGGGCCACGAGCCGGTGATGGTGCAGGGCAGGACCTTGTCGGCCGTGATCGTGAACATGGGATGGCTCCGGGTCGGTCAGGATACCGATCGGCCGCCCCCAGAGCCGCGAAGTCTCCCAACCCCCCGGCGCAGAACGTGCTCAGGGCTCGAAGCCCACCGCGACGGCGACCTGCTCCGGCTCGGCATCGGCCGCGTCGTAGAGGCGGACGAACCGGGCCGCCTCCTCCGCGTCCACGGTGCGCAGCGGATCGACCCACGCCGGCGGGATGGTCTGGTACAGAACCCGGGCCACCACCGTCAGCTTGGCGTCCGTCGGGGCGCCGCCCTCGCCGGGCGGAATCCTCACGCGGTACGTCACCCGATCCGATCCCCCGATGAAGTTCGGGTCCTCGCCGATCGCCACCGGGGCCGTGTCGGCGGCGTGCGGACCGTCGGACCGGTAGCCACGCGGGAGCAGCCGGTTGTCCTTTCGACGCACGGCCATGTCGGCCAGGTGCGTCGTCGGATTCCCCGCTGGGTCGGCCGCGATCAACTCGTAGACGAGCACGTGCGACGCATCATCGATGACCTCGCGATGGGGCAGATCGAGCTCGTTCTCCACCCCGACCAGGCGTCCCCGGTCGTCCACGGCCCCCGAGTGGAAGATCGGTGTGCCCCCATCGCGGACCTCGAGCGAGACCCAGGCGCGTCGGGAGGGATACCCGGTCGGGAACTTGTGGCCCGTCAGGTTGGTCACGGTGACGCGCACCTCGAGGCGCGCCGAGCCATCATCGCTCTTCACCCGCCGGATGTCATCGATGGTGATCGTGGCGGTGGCGTGCGAGAGCTGGGCCCGGGTGGCCCGGGCGGCTCGCTCCAGGGCCGCGCCGGGGGCCGTGACTCCCAGCTCCTGGGCGTTGGCCCGCAGCAGGTCGAGCATGAAGGCGTTGCCCCCGACGAACTGGTGCCCGCGCACGCCCGGGCGCGTGCGGATGTTGAAGTCCACACCCATCGGGTTCCGCGCGATCCGCATGTCCCCCACCTCGGGCATGTGGCACTCGGCGCACGAGCGGGCTGCAGACGCATTCGCGGTCGTCGCGTCACCGCCGGATGCCTCGGTGGAATAGACGCTGTTGCGCCACTCGTAGTAGGGCGTCTGCTCCGGGAAACGCGTCCCCGTGTGCCCGGTGCGCAGCGTGTGGCACGAGGCGCACAGCGCCGACTCCCGGATGTGCGCCCCCTGCGTCGGCGTGAAAGCCGCGTGCATCCGCATCGGCTGGAACGCCGGATCCTCGTAGGGGCCGAAGATCATCCGCCCGGGCTTGATGAGCGGGTGGCCGTCGAACGTCGCATCGGTGCCCAGCCCGTCCGGCTGGACCTGGTGGCAGACCGTGCACGAGACGCCGTCGGAGTAGAGCGGATGGGCCGCGGCCTCCGCGACGGCGAGCGGCTCCCACCCGGCGATGCGGTGGGTGTGGTGCCCCATGGGGGCGTGGCAGCGCACGCAGGTGGCCTCGATCTCGACCCGCCGGTCCGGATGGCGCGCGCCTTCCTTGGCGACCTGGGCGCGCCAGTAGGGGTCTCGCGCCGCGTTGGCCATCATCGTGCCCTGCCACAGCCCGTGGGGCGAGACATCCTCACCCGTGGCCGACCACAGGGCGCCGGCCCGCGCCGAGGCGGAGTGGCACAGCGCGCATCCATCGCCCGTGGCGAAGAGCACGTTGGCGGCCTTGGGCTGGAAGCGTCCGCCGCCCGCCCGCCCCCACGTGGGCCCGTCCGGAAGGCCATCCTGGGCCAGCGCGACCGTGGGAGAAAGCAGAAGACAGGCCACAGACCGAAGGTCGAGCATCCTCATCGCGCACTGTAGCTGGGCCGGTCTCTGGGTGGGCGTACGCACGCAGGGGCACGGGCCCGGTCCGCCGTGACGACTTCAGGAACACCCCAGCGCGAACTTCGTTTGGAAGCAGATGTAGTCGTTCACATTCCGCACGCCATTGGCGTCGCAGTCCGCGTACGGATCGCCCAGTGCGAACTTCGTTTGGAAGCAGATGTAGTCGTTGACGTTCAGCGACCCGTCGCCCGTGCAGTCCGCGTAGCACCCCGGCGGCGGGGGGTCGAACCGCACGCCGTCCACCCACAGCGTGAACCCGTAATCCCACGTGTCCGCGTGGATCTCGATCGCGTTCACGCTCGAGAGCGACGGCGACACCACGCTCGTCCGCGGCCACGCCGCGCTCCCCGCGATCGGCACCGCGAACTCCTGCCACTGCCCGATCGCCCCGTTGAGCGTCGTGCCCTCGGACCGCCACTCGTACGCCCCGTTCTCGCTCACGAGCCGGACCCGCGGGCTGTCCTCCTGGAACCCGATGTTCGGATTCTCCGCCCGCGCCCAGAACCGGATGACCTCCACGCCCGAGCAATCCCAGCGCGCCAGACGGTCGCCGGGGTACCGCATCATCGTGTCGAACCCGCCGTTGGTCTCGAACCGCACCGACGCCGCGCCCGCCACGCGCACCGCCGCATCGTCGAACACCTCGGCGTTCGCCCCCTCCGCCCAGGCCCGCCAGGACGACGCGTTCAGCTCCGTCATGTCCGCCGGCGGCTGCGTCTGGATCGGCCCGCCCAGCAGCAGCCCGCGCTCGAACGTCGCCGTGCCCGTCTGCCCGCTCCAGTACGCGTTGTTCACCTCCGTCACATCCAGCCAGGCGTAGTCGCTGAACCCGGCGACGGGTGGGTGCTCGATCTTGAAGTGCAGCACGGCGTTGGGCCCCACCACGGCGAGGTACCCGAACGGGTTGGCCTCGAGCGTGTCCCCCGCGAACGTCGGCGGCACGATCTGCGGGTCGATCGGCACATTCGGCAGCACCACCTCGCCCGCCGCGTTCGTCGTCCCCTGCCACTTGATCTCGTTGGGGATGAGCACGCCGACGCCCGGCCGCTCGATCCGCTGGTACATCTTCACGGTCGCCCCGACGAGCGGCACGCCCCCGAACCCCAGGAACCGCATCCGCACCGCATCCGGCATCGAGTACATGTACTGCCCGTAGTACCCGTGGGCCTTGTCGAGCCAGTGCGTCATCGCCCGCGCGCTGTGCTCCGACAGGAACGGCGCACACGACCGCATGAGGCACTCCGGCGCCGTGTACGGCAGGCCGGACACGTGGTTGATCGACCCGGGCGTGTCCAACTGGTACAGGTCGATCAGCCCCAGCTGGTGCCCCATCTCGTGCAGGAGGCCAAAGTCGATGTCCTCGGCCGCCACGTAGTACCCCGACCCGCGCGGGTCACCCTCGCTCGCGCGATACCGGAACGGGAAGATCGCGAACTCCAGCGTGTTCACCGCGGGATCCGGCGACCCGTCGGGGATCACCTCCAGCACCTCGTAGTGCACCCGCTTCTGCGTCCCCCCCGCTCCCGCGGCCGCGAACATCGCGTTGAACCGCGCCATGTGCCGGTTCAGCCAGTCGATCAGGTCATCCGTCGCCGCCTGCGGATACCCCGCCGTGCCCGCCGCGTACGCCGCGAGGAACCCCTGATCGATGTACGTCAGGAACCCCACGCTCTTGCTGCCGCGGGTCAGCGTGTTGTTCTCCGGGCGTGCGTCCGCAGCGGTGATCCGGAACTCGATGTCGTGCAGCGCCCCGTCCCACGTCCGCACGAGCTGGTACGACGAAGTCGTCCCGCCGATCGCCAGGTTCATGAACGGCGCGCTGCTTTGCACAAGCACGCCATCCACGCGCCACTCGCCCGTGAGGGGAGCCGACCACGCCGTCGTGCCGCGGTTCCGCACCGTCGCGGTGTACGTGACCTGCTGGCCGATCGCCGGCCAGCGGGGCGTGCCGGCCGTCTGCCCCGCCCCCAGTCCCGTCGCGGCCGTGAACCAGTACGGCCCGAACGACGTCGGCGGCGGCTCGGTGATGGTGTACCCGCTGTACTCCGGGGCATACCGCTCGTAGCGCGGCGTGCGGGCCACGGTGACCACCTGAAGGTCGGTCTGGGCCATCACCGGTCCCGCCGACGCCGCGAGTGCCAGGAACAGACTGCGCATGGGCATTCCTCCGGTCCTCTGCATTATTCGCCGGAGAGCTTCGCGGCGTTGAGAGCGTCCCCCGCGCGGGTGAGGATCGGCGAGGTGCCTCTCTGCGCTCCGGCGCCCTCAGCCCGGACCCGCCCGGGCGCATCCGAGCACCGCCGGATCCGATGGGCCACCTCAGAACAGGCTGGGGCCGACGGGCGGGTCAACGGGAACGAGCTTGCCGTTGACGAGCCGCGCCCTGGGCTTGGTGCGCGCCCTGGTCGTGTCGCCGGGGGATGGCCGGGCGTGGTCGTTCGGCGGGCGCGTGCGGGACTGGGATGATCGCTTCGTCGGGTCCTTCGCCGTGGGCGATCCATCGCCGCTCGAAGTTGGGCGTGGCTTGCGGGTGCGTGCCGGGGCGGCGGGGGCAGCCGTGAGCCCGAGTGCGGCCGCACCTGTGGTGGTGCGCGCGCGATCGCCCGCGGATCCGGAGGGAAGCGCGGCCGCCGTATCGACGATCACCACGCCCTCGTCCAGCCCATCCGGCTCCTTCACGACCTTGCCCTCCTCGTCGAGCCTCGCGTCGGCGATCGCCGTGCGGCGCTTGGCCTGCTTCAGGAGGGCGTCGTAGAGCTCCTTCGCGTCGGTACCGGTGATGGCCCCCGCGGCCTGGGCGATCTCGCCGATGTACCGCTCGAAGATGTCGCGCCGCTCCCCCTCGCGGCGCATGCGGGCCCGCCTGCTGATGTAGGCGCCGAGCTTGCGCCCGCACTCCATGAGCGCCAGGCGCATCTCCTTGCGGATCTCGTCGTAGTCGGCGATGGCCTCCTTCGACTCGCTGGTGAACGGCACCCACACGCTGGCCATGTGGATCATGATCACGAGCGGGCCGATGGGGAGCGAGTTCTTCGGGTGCTGGAGGTCGTAGTTGCGCCAGTTGGTGTCGGCGACGGCCTTGAAGGACGAGCACGCCGACTGCTGGTACAGCAGCGGCACGCGGTTGGCGAAGCGGATGACGCGCGCCGGCTCATCGGCGGGCAGCTCGCCCCCGAAGGCCAGGGCGGCCTCGATCTGGAACGGGCGCCCGCGGTAGACGTCGGCATCGCGCGTGGAGGCCGCGTAGAACTCGGCCCGCACGCCCTTGAGCAGACCGGCGAGGAGTTGGCGCACGCCGATGGGGGCGAGGCAGTCGGTCGGCGGGGGGGCGAGCTTCGCCTCCTGGAAGGCCTGGTAGAGGGCCTCGGCCTGGGCCGGCTCGATGTCGGAGACGCGGGTCCGGGAGGTGACCCCGATCTTCTCGCAGAAGGCGCTGGCGGCCGCGGCGGAGACGCGGCTGAACCGCTCCTGCAGGAACTTGTACAGGGAGCTTCCCCGGGAGGCGATCTCGTAGTCCTTGAGCATCTGGAGGAGCGTGCCGAGCTCGACGCCGCGCGGGTGCGGCTGGATCTCGCGCGTCTCCGGCGGCAGCTCACTGACCGCGCGCGGGAAGATGACGATGCCGTCGCGCTCCTCCGTCTGGGCCGGGCTCACCGGAGGGGCGCCGGGAGCGGCCGCGGACGGCCCCGCCGGAGGCGCCGTCGGAAGCAGTTCCTGCCTGGGTTTCTTCTCCCTGGGATCGTCGAGCTCCGCCTCCTCCGCGTACTCCTTTCGCGGCGGTACGAACACGATCCGCGCGTGCGGGTTGGCGATCGCGGTCAGCTCGAGGAACTCGTCCACCGACCCGCGCCCCCTCTGGTACTTGCCCTCCAGCTCGATGCTGACGCTCGTCCCGGTGGGGTAGAGCTCGGGGCTGAGAAAGTCCGGAATCGCACCGGCGCCGGCGAGGCGGCGCAGGCGCACGAGCGGGAAGTCCTCGGTCTCCTCGTCCACCGTGACCTCGGCCCGGTTGGTCTTGGTGTTCATCGCCAGCTCGATGTGGTGCGCGGGCTTCTTCGCCTTGGGGCGCGTCTGGATCAGCATCGGCCGGCCCGTGGTGATGAGACCGTACATCCCCGCGGCGGAGATGCCGATCCCCTGCTGCCCGCGCGACATCTTGAGGCGATGGAACTTCGACCCGAAGAGCAGGCGTCCGAAGACGTTCTCGACCTGCTGGCGGACGATCCCCGGCCCGTTGTCCACGACGGTGACGCGGTAGCGGGCGCTCTGGGCGACCCGGGGTTTCTTCTTGTCCGCGCCGTCCGCGGGCGGCTTGCCGCTCCGCTGCTCTGCCGCTTGGCCGCTCTCCCCCAGCTCCTCGATCACGACCGTGACCTCCGGCAGGATCCCCGCCTCCTCGCACGCGTCGAGGGAGTTGTCCACCGCCTCCTTGACGGCCGTGAGCAGGGCCTTGCGCGGGTTGTCGAAGCCGAGTAGGTGCCGGTTCTTGGCGAAGAACTCGGAGACCGAGATGTCCCGCTGCTTCGCGGCCAGAGTCTCGGCCGTCACGCGCGGGCGGCGGGACTTCTTCTCGACCGTGGCCACTGGCCCGGGCGCCCCGCCTGGGTCCACCGACCCTGCGGAATCCGGGCCGTCCGCGGGTTGCCCTGGAACCGCCGGCCGGGTCGCGCCGCCAGGTGGAGAGCCACCAGTCTCCGGCGCGCGGCCGACGCGCCCGCGCGGGGCAGGTGGCGGCTTCCGGGATGCGGGCTTGGCGGGTCGATCCATCACGGCGTCGGACATCGGCGGCCCTCCGTGGCGCGTGCCCGAACGATAGCGAAATCGCCCCCGCCCCGCACGACGGCCACGGCGCGTCAACGCCGGATGCGGAACCGGATGGGGGCCTCCTCGTCCGTCGGACGCCCCTCGTCATCCGCCTGGGACACCACCAGGCGCACGGCCTCTCCCACGAGAAGCCCCCCGGCCTCGAGGGCGTCGAGCGCCTCGGCCGTCGTCGCCACCTCGCGAGCGCCCACCCGCAGGATCACCTGGCCCTCCTTGAACCCGGCCTGCTCGGCCACGGAGCCCTCCTGCACGCCGAGCACGCGCGGCTCCTCGTCGAGCCGATCCTCGTTCCAGAATCCCATGCCCAGCGCCAGCCCGCTCCGGCGCAGGGCCAGGTGGGTGCTCGAGAGCGCCAGGTTCTCCCGCGGAAGCTCGCCCAGGACCACGCGGCAATCCAGCGTTCGCCCGTCCCGCAGCACCTGCACGTCCACCGCCTGGCCGGGCCGGACGGTCGAGACGATCGAGCGCAGGACGCCCCAGCTGGTGGTCGGCTCGCCGTTGATCGAGACGATCAGGTCGTGGATGCGCAGCCCGCCCTCCGCCGCCGGGCTCCCGGGGGTCACCTCCGAGACGCGCACCACGCTCGTCGCCAGCGAGGGCTCGTAGGACGGACCGTTCACGGCGTCCCGGCTGGAGATGCCGAGAAACCCGCGCGACACGCTCCCGTGCTCGATGATCTGCGAGACCACCGACTCGATGACCGGCAGCGGGATCGCGAACGAGATTCCCGCGGACTGGCCCTCATCGTTGCCGACCGACTCGCGCCCGTTGGCGATGGCCACGTTCATGCCGATCACCTGCCCCCGGATGTCCACGAGCGGCCCGCCCGAGTTGCCCGGATTGACGGCCGCATCGGTCTGGATGAAGTTGGTGAACCCTCCGAACCCCTCGGCCGATGTCGGGTCGCGCCCCAGGCCGGAGATGATGCCCTCGCTCATGGAGAACTTGAACCCGAACGGAGAGCCGAACGCGAACACACGCTCGCCCTGGCGCGGGCGCACCCCGGTGGCCCGGGCGGCGGGGATCACGCCTCCGGCGTCCTCCACCCGCAACACCGCGATGTCGGTGTAGGGGTCGGGCTCCCCCACGACGCTCGCGTTGCCGTGGCGCCCGTCGTGGAACTCGACCGAGACCCGGCGCGAGCCGAACACGACGTGCGCGTTGGTGACAATGTGCCCGTCCGAATCGAAGACCCACCCGGTCCCCGTGGAGACCGATCGCGACATCCGTCCGGGACCCGTGGCCTCGAGGTGGACGACCGAGGGACGCACCGTCTCGGCGACGTTCCGCACCGCGGCGTTGAGCCGCTCGAGGATGTCATCGTCCCGAAGCGCCTGCCGGGCCAGCACCACGCGCGCCCCCGCCTGCGCCGCTCCGATCCGGCGCACCGCCGCGGGGGCGGCGAAGAGCAGCGCGGCGGCCGTCACCAGGACGACAAACGCGGGTCCGAACGAGACGAAGCGTCGCATGTCAACCCCTCCACGGCGCGATCCGCGCGCCGGGCCTAACGCCGCCAACCCCGGGCCAAGGCCCGAGACCGCCAACCAGTATGGGATTCCTACGTTCGGGATTCAACGGGGATCGCCCCTTCCCGCGTCCGCGCCCGCGAATCGGCTCCTCAGGGTTGTTCGGTCCGGCCGGCATCCGGGTTGCGGAATCGGCGGACCTCGTCCGGGGGCATCACGTACCGGCGCCCTCCGATCCGGCCCTCCGACACCCGAACGACCCACTCGCCCGCCGCCTGCTGGATCGCCGGCCCGAGCCGGGCGGCCGGCTCGGCGAATCGCGGGGGTCGCTCGGACATCCCCAGAAGGTCCTGGAGGACGAGCACCTGCCCGTGGCACCCGCCCTCCGCGGCGGTCCGCGTGCCCGCCCCGATGCCGATCAGCGGGATGCGCGTCGCCGCCCGGATCGCCTCCGTGACCTCGTCGGGCACCGCCTCCACCAGCAGAAGGACGCAACCGGCGCGCTCCAGCGCGACCGCATCGTCCACGATCCGGCGGGCCTCGGTCGCGGTGCGGCCCGCGGCCCCGTAGCCCCCGGTCAACGCGATGTGCTGGGGCCTGCTCCCCACGTGACCGCACACCGGAATGCCGGCGTGGGTCATCCGCTCCACCAGGCGGGCGAACGTCGCGTCGGCCTCGATCTTCACCACGTCGGCGAGGCCCTCGGTCAGGAACCGCCCCGCGTTGCGCAGGGCGGCGCCCTCGTCGGCCTGGTAGCTCATGAAGGGCATGTCCCCCATCACGTACGTCCGCGGCGCGCCGCGCTTGACGGCCGCGGTCAGGGCCAGCAGCACATCCAGGGGCATGTCGATGGTCCGCCCCAGGCCCAGGATCACCTCCGCCGCCGAATCGCCGACCAGCAGCACCGGGACCCCTGCGCGCTCGAGCCAGCGCGCGGTGGTCGCGTCGTAGCAGGTCAGGCACGCGAACGTCTGGCCCCGCTCGGCCATGCGCCGGAGCGTCTTGAGAGTGACCGGCTCGGCCGGAGTCGTGAGTTCGCGCGGGACGACGACCGGCTCGGGACCGACGGACGGCTCAGCCATGCTCCAACTATAGGGACGTGTTCGGTGGGCGCGTCCGGTCGCGTACCATCGGGCCCATGCAGCGCACGCTGGTTCCCGAACTGATGGACGATCCCGGCATCTCGCGCGAGGATCTCGGCGCATCCCTGGCGTACATCCGGTTCGTCAATCGGCGCCTCGGGGGCGCCTCCGCCCTGGTGCGTCATCTCTGCTCGTGGTCCCGGGGCTGGCCGCGCGATCGCGCCGTGACGCTCCTGGACATCGGCACGGGATCGGCGGACATCCCGCTGGCCGCCCTGGCTTGGGCGCGCCGGGCGGGCTTCGACCTTCGCGTCACGGGGGTCGACCTGCACGAGACCACGCTGGCGCTGGCGCGCGAGCACATCGGGGAGGAGCCCGCGATCACCCTGCTCCGGTCCGATGCGCGCACGCTCACCGGGCGGTTCGGGCCCGGGTCGTTCGACTACGTCCACGCCGGCATGTTCCTGCACCACCTGCCGGACGAGGAGGTGCTCGCGGTGCTGCGCACGATGGGCGTGCTGGCGCGCGCCGGCGTGGTGTGGAACGACCTGGTGCGGGCGGGCTGGGCGAGCACGCTCGTGCGTCTGCTCCTCGTGGGCCAGCCGGTGATCGTCCGGCACGACGCCGTCGTGAGCATCCGCGCGGGCTTCACCCGCGCCGAGGCGCTCGACCTCGGGCGCCGGGCCGGTCTGGGCTACGCCGCGTTCTCGCGCACGCTCTTCTACCGTTTCACGCTCGCGGGCCAGAAGGAGGACGCCTGGCCCCGGCTCGAGGGCGCGTAGGG
>CAYWOF010000046.1:0-13326 GCA_964459825.1 uncultured Phycisphaeraceae bacterium
CCTGGATGAGACGGTTGGTGGGCGTGGGGCTCGTCAGGTCGCGCACGAGGTCGCGGATGACGCGGTCCTGGGCCGCCGTGAGGGGGAAGGGGAAGCGCTCCCGGATGTGCCGGTCGATCGCGTCCGACCACCGCAGCGCGGGGGCCGAGAGGGCCCGGCGCAGGTGGGCACGCTTGAGGTGCACGCCCAGCTGGAGGAGCAGCAGCTCGTCGTACGCGAGGCGTCGGCGCCCGTCCGCGGCCTCGGCCTCGTCCGCCGGCGCGTGGATCATGCGGTACGCGTCGGCGAGGGTGGGGAGCTTGCGCTCCGTGCGGTGCGGCGCGGGCAGGTGGTCCTCGATCAGGGGGAGCGCGCCCTCGAGCACCTGGCGGATGGCCCCCTCGATCTGTCGGGAGGTGACCCGCTCGGAGGCGGGGTAGACCGGGCGCAGGCGTGCATCGCCCTGGACGGGCGCATCGCCGGGGCCGGCGGGCCACCACTGCGGGTTGACCATCTGGAGACTCGGGCCGCGCCGGCGCGTCTTGCCCTGAACGCGGATCCACACGCCGGGATGGAGCCGGTCGTGCAGGTAGGTCTGGTTGAACCAGACCAGGTCGAGACGCCCCGCGCCATCGTGCAGGACGGCCTCGAACCGGGGGCGGCGCCCGCGCGGCACCACCCGTGTGGCCGTGATCTCGCCGCGCGCGGAGATGAGCTGATCCGGCACGAGGCTCCTGATGGGCGCCTCCGCCTCGATCCGCTCGTGGCGCGAGGGCATGTGGGCGATCAGGTGGCCGACCTTCTTGAGCCCCAGGGCCCCGAGCGCTTCCGCACGTCCGGCCCCGATGCGCGGGACTTCTCCGAGAGGGGTGTTCAAGCTCATCAAGCCGCCACGAGGCATGGGCACACAGTATCGCATGCCGGTCGTTAGGATGCTGTGTGCGAAAGTCCATGCGAACCGCCGCCCTCACCACACTCGCGCTCGGTGCGCTCCTGGCGTGCGCGTGGGCGGTTGGCGTGCCGGTACGATTCGGACGGTCGGGCTGGCGAGGCAGTGTCGACTCCGCGCTCATCGCGGTCGCGGGCGGCCTGCTCGCGCTGTTGGGGCTGGTCACGGTGGTGAACTGGAGCCTCCGGGCTTGGCTGCGGCGTGAGAGAACCCGTCGAGGGCTGTCGCAACGCCGAGCGGAGACCGGGCCACGGACGGGCCGGTAGCGGGTCAGGGGGGTGTCAGTTCGGCGTTGCCGCCCGTGGCGCGGGCAGGGTCGATCTCGCGCAGGTATCCCCACGAGTAGATCCCGGTGTCGTGCCCATCGGAAAAGCGGATCTTGATGGCGTAGTGGCCGACGAGTTCGGCATCGAGGGCCGTCAGCGGCCCGCCGGCGCCCGGCGAGCGCGGGGGCAGCACCGTCAGGGGGTTCTGCTCCAGCTGCTTGCGAAGCTCGCGGGCCTCGGCCGAGGGAGACATCCGGCGGAGGTACGCGATCGAGTAGTAGGAGGTGGTCCCATCGGCCCACTCGACGGTGAGGCCGCGGTCCTTCTTCAGGTCGAGGCGGCGCGGGCTGGGGGCGGCTGGTTCCATGGTCGGTCGGCGAGGCGGCGGGCCCTATCCTCAGGCCATGCCCGCCCCCACCCCGGCGCCAGACACTACGCACTTCTCCGACCGCCTGGCCGCGGCGATCGATCGGGCCGGCTCACCGGCGTGCGTCGGGCTCGACCCGGTGGTGGAGAAGCTCCCCGAGGGGCTCCGCGGGCGCGAGGGCGGCCAGGCCGAGAAGATCGAGGAGTTCTGCGTCGGTGTGATCGGAGCGGTCGCGCCCCACGCCGCGGCGGTCAAGCTCCAGTCCGCCTGCTTCGAGCGGTACGGCGCGGCCGGAGCGCGGGTGGTGCGCAATCTGGTCCGGGCGGCCCGCGCCAAGGGGCTCGTGGTGGTTCTCGACGCCAAGCGCGGGGACATCGGCGTGACGGCCGAGCACTACGCCGCCGCCGCGTTCGGCACGCCCGGTCCGGAGGCCTCGCACGCGGCCGATGCGCTGACGATCAGCGGCTACCTCGGGCCGGACACCATCGAGCCGTTCCTGCGACCCGGGCGCGGCGTGTTCGTGCTGGTGCGCACGAGCAACCCCGGCTCGGACGCGGTGCAGGCGTGCCGCCTCGCGGACGGCCGGACCGTGGCGGAGATGATGGCCGACCATGTGGCCCTCCTGGGCGGCGAGGCGGGGCGGACGGGTGAGCGCGGCCTGAGCGATGTGGGGGCCGTGGTCGCGGCGACCAAACCCGAGGATGGCCCCGCGCTGCGCCGGCGGATGCCGGCCCAGGTCTTCCTCGTTCCCGGATACGGCGCGCAGGGCGGCACCCTCGAGGACATCCGGGGGATGGTCCGGCCCGGCGCCCGGTCGCCGGGCGAGGCGGGGATCCTCGTCACCGCCAGCCGGTCCGTGATCTACGCCTTCGAGCCCCAGGAGCGGGACTGGGCCGGGTCGATCGGGCGCGCGGCCCAGCGGTTCGCCGGCGAGCTTCGCCAGATCTGACCCGAGGTCGCGGCGTCAGGGGCGCAGGGCAAACTCGCCCGTTTCCATCGACCAATCCGGCCCGAACATCCCCGCGCCAAGGACGCCCGCCGGTCCCTCCGTCAGGCACCGGTCCGAGAGGATCGTGCAGTCGGGGTACGCGACACCCGAGACGAAGTAGGGGAGGCGATCGAGCGTGCGGGCGCCGGCCATTCCCGCGGGGGCCACGACGCCGATGCTGGCGATCGCGCTGCCGTCGCGGGGGCGGATGAGCAGGCATGCCAGGCCCTCACCGCTCCACTCGCGATCCCCCGCGCGCACCACGCTCCGCGCGATCCGCACGGGCGAATCGGCCAGCAGCGACCCCCACAGGCGGTTCGTGTCTGCGTTGCCGTAGAGGATGAGGTTGCGGTCGGGATGGGCCGCGGGATCAAAGTCGGAATCGGCGACGACCTCGAAGGCGCCGTTGCCCCGATACCAGAAGGTCTCCGCATCGAACCGGGCCTTGGCCAGGGCCCAGGCGTTCTCATCGGGCGTGCCCGCCGTGCCGTAGACGAGCACGGCGCGATGGCGGAAGGCATCCTTGAAGAGCCCCGCGCGCCGCGGGCCCTTCTGGCGTGGGTCCGGCGGCGGCGCCTGCCTCCAGCCGTCCGGCGAGCGCGCCAGCCAGGCGGACGGCGTGCCGTGCTCGCCGGCCGGCCAGGGAACCTCGAGCGCGCTCCCATCCAGCTCGATGCGCACGGAGGGGGCGGGCGTCAGGTGGGAGAGGTCGAGGCGCAGGAGCGCCACGTTCTCCGTGGTGCCCGTGAAGCGGTGCTGGTGCGGGTCGCACTGAATGTCGATACGGCTGGGCGCGAGCGCCCGGGCCTGCCGCTCGATCGTCGCCCATCCCGAGGTCGCGCTCACGCCCGGCCAGACCGTCACGAACTCCACGTGCCGGCGCTCGCCGGGCTCCGGCAGGCGCCGCCGGGCGAACAGGTCGAACATCGGGGCCCAGTCGACGCAGGATGTTCCGGGCTCATCGGAGGCGTCCCACCAGTGGCCCGCGCCGGGCTGCTCGTGGTACTCGAAGGGGATCCCCAGGCGCGTCAGCTCATCGCGCATCGCGCGCGCCTGGGCCACCGGCACGTTGTCGTCGGCGTCGCCGTGCAGGATGTGCACGCCCCGCCCGCGCAGGTTGGGCGCCAGCGCGAGCGTGTCGCTCGGCGCCGCGGCCCTCTGGAGCAACTCCTCGACCGCGTCGGCGGGGGCCGGGCGCGCCCCGGCGGAGTAGGTCCAGAAGCTGACCCACCCGGCGCTGGGCCCCACCGCCGCGAAAAGGTCGGGGAAGGTCACGCCCAGGTGCCAGGTCCCGTGCCCGCCCATCGAGTGCCCGGTGAGACAGGTTCGCGAGGGGTCGGTGGCCAGTGCGGCGCTGGCGTGCTCGAGCACCTCCAGCGCATCGAGCCGCCCCCAGTCCTCCCAGTCGAAGCCGTACGGGCGCCGGTTCGTGGGCGCGACGATGTGGCACCATGGCTTGGGCGCGTACGCGTCGGCCTGGCCCATCGCCTCGACGCTCGCTCCGTGGACCGAGAGCACCAGGGCCCGCCCGGGTCCGGGGTTCGAGGCGGGATTGACCGCGTAGTACTGCACGCTCCCATCGATCGAGCTGATGAACGTGCGCCGGTGCGGTTGCGTCGGCTCGCGCCGGCGCAAAGAGACTCGGACCGAGTGGATCACCTCCGGATCGCGGAGCGGGTCCACCAGGCGCAGCTCGTACTCCGAGGATGCTCCCTCCACACCACCGGGCCTGGGCAGGTCCACCCGGACCTTGCGCACGCCCAGGGGCACGAGCGGCGGGACCTCGGTTCGCATAGCGGCGCCGCCGCCCATCGTCGCGGCCTCGATCGCCAGCCCCCGCACGGGCCGGTCCGTCGCGTTGGTCACCACGATCGCGCCGAACAGCGCGCCGTCGCTCCCGATGATCGCGTCGGGAAGCGTCGCGTCGGCCGGATCGAGATAGACCGGCCCCGGGGCGTCGATCAGGCGGACCCGCAGGTTGCCCCGGCCCGCGGCGAACCACAGCCCGTTGTCGCCCGGGCGAAGGCGCACGGGCAGGCGAGCGTACCCGTTCGCGTAGGGGTCGCCCACCCGCGGCTCGCCCCCGGCGTACACCGCGCCGTGCCCGCTCGCCTCCAGGACCACGACCCGGTCGTCGGGCGAGGGGATGCTGATGCAGGCCCAGCCGTTGCGAAACCCCTGGCCCTCGAACACCCCTTCACCGCTCGACTTGAGCACCTCCCATGCCCGCGTCGAGCCGTCGGCCAGGGTGAGGGTCTGGCCGGGGACGGGCGCCTCGAACGCGCCCCGGGCCAGCATCGCCTGCACCAGGTCCGTGGGGATCGGCTGGCGCCCGGTCCGCGCGACCCCGGCGATCACAAGGGCCTCCTCGGGCACGATGTCGGCGGGCGCGAGCGAAGCGCCCAGGAGCAACAGGGCGAGGGCCAGTCGCGTCGGGGCTCGTCGGGCTCTTCGGGCAACAGGTGGGCGCATCGACTCCTCCGTGCGGGCCTTCGTCCCGGCGAGTGAATCGGCAGTGTAAGGAGGCCGAACGGCTCCACGGCCGGATGGGGGCGCCGGGTGGAGCGCGCCCGACGGCGCCGCCCCATGCCGGGCCTACAGTCGATCGATGAGCGTCCTCGGTCCCACGGCCGGGCTCTGCCGCCTCGCCTCCGGGCTCTCGGGGCACCCCGATCCCTCGCGCGCGGCCGAGCAGGTCTGCGCCCAGTGCTTCACCGACCTGGCCGGGTCGCCCGCGTCCGTCGCGTTCGTCTTTCTCTCGGCCCACCACACTCCCGCCGCCCAGTACATCGCCCGGCTCGTGCAGCGCGAGCTGGATGCCGCGTGCGTCATCGGCGTCACGGCCGAGTCGGTCCTCGGCGGGCGCACGGAGCTGGAGCGCACGCCGGGGCTCTCGGTCCTGGCCGCACGCCTGCCGGGCGTGCGCCTTCGGCCCTTCACCGGGGACGACCTCCAGCCGTTCGACGCCGAGTCCCCGGCCGGGCTGGCGCACCTGGCCGATCGCTTCGGGGCCGGGCCGGAGCATCGGGCCACCTTCCTCTTCGCCGACCCCTTCAGCGTGCCCATGATCGGCCTGCTGCCGGCCCTGAGCCGGGCGCGCAACGCGGCCGCTCGTGCCGCGGGCCAGGGCGCCGCGCTGGGCCCGATCCTCGGGGGGATGGCCTCGGGCGCCACCAGCGCCGGCGGGAACGCCCTGGTGCTCAACGGCTCGGTCTACACCTCGGGCCTCGTGGGGGTGAGCCTGGCGGGCCCCGTGCGCGTGGACGCCGTGGTCGCCCAGGGCTGCCGCCCCTTCGGCCCGACCATGGTCGTGACGGGGGCGCGGCGGAACATGATCCTGTCGCTGGGCGGGCGCCGGGCGATCGACGCCGTGCGCGAGGCCATCATGGTCCTGCCGGACGACGATCGCGCCAAGCTCGAGAAGGGCCTGTTCATCGGGCGGGTCGTCAACGAGTACAAGGACCGCTTCGGGCGCGGCGACTTCCTCGTGCGCAACATCATGGGCATCGACGAGGGCACCGGCGGCATCGCCGCGGGCGACATCGTCCGCGTGGGACAGACCGTGCAGCTGCACCTGCGCGACGCCAAGACGGCCGACGAGGACCTGGCGCTCCTGCTGGACGCGCAGCAGCTCCACGCCCCGCCCCTGGGGGCCCTGCTGGTCACGTGCAACGGGCGGGGGACGCGCCTCTTCGATCAGCCGCACCACGACGCCGCGGCGTTCGCGCGGGCCTTCGCGCCGGGGCGCTCCGGCGAGGACCTGGCCAAGGCGGGCTCACCCATCCCGACGGGCGAGGCGGCGCTGCCGCTGGCCGGCTTCTTCGGCGCGGGCGAAATCGGCCCGGTGGGGGATGAGAGCTTCGTGCACGGGCACACGGTGTGCGCGGGGGTGTTCCGGGCGGCGACATGACCGGGTGGCCCGCCGCCCCGCGCCGAATGCCTCCTCACCCTCGACACCTCGACACCGGGACACCTCGACACCGCTTCAGGGACACCCGATCGCGAACGTCGTCTGGAAGCACACGTAGTCGTTCACGTTCAGCACCCCATCGTCATCGCAGTCGGCCACGTTCATGTTCCCCAGCGCGAACGACGTCTGGAAGCACACAAAGTCGTTGACGTTCAGCAGGTAGTCGGCGTTGCAGTCGGCCGGGCAGATGGGCGTGACGTTGACGCGGAGGTAGTAGGGAAAGTCCGCGCCGAAGTTGGTCCACGTCGCGCCGGCGTCGGAAGAGTAGTAGTAGTTCCCGAACGTGCCGGGCCCGATCCAGTTGTTGCTGTCGGCGTAGGCCCACTCGTACTCGGCGACGTTGGCGACGCCCAGGATGAGCGTCAACGCCTGCCCGCGCTCGATGATCACGTCCGAGTCGGGCGTCAGCGCGACCACCTCGTTGCCCGCGGTGGACAGCGCCGGGACCGAGAGCGTGGTCCGCAGGGCGCCCGTCGGCTCGTCGCCGTCGTGCAGCTCCGCGACGACGACGGGCGGGCCGACCGCCGTCCCCAGGATCGTCTCGATCGATTCCAGCCGGTAGCGGCGCCGGTCGGCGGCGAACGACTGGGCCGCCCACAGGTTCTCCACGCCGTCGTCGAAGATCAGGGAGTTGCCCCGGAGCGGCTCGGCGAGGTTGTCGATCAACGGCTGGACATCCGCGGGAGGTGAGGCCGCGCACGAGAGCGCAGCGCACGAGGTGAGCGCAAGCAGCGTAGTGCATTCCATCGGACATCCTCCTCCTTGACTCGTGGATCAGACCCCTCACGACGCCCGGCCAGCATACACGATCGGGCCGTGCGATCCAACGAACACGGCGCGACGGGAGACGCATTCGCATAACGCCGTATCGTGCAGGGACTTGGAATGCGGCGTGGGGGCGTGCGCCGCACGACCCCACGTGAACGTTCACATACTACTCGTGTTACAGTCGGCCCAGGGATGCCCGAGCGCGAACCCGGTCTGGAAGCAGTGCGGTCGTTGACGTCCAGCGCTCCGGTCCCCTCGCAATCCGCGTAGCGCGGCGCACCGCCAGCGGGCCTCGTTCAGGGATGTGGGCGGTCCCTCGCTACAACTCAATCCCGCACCCCCGGCCGACCCCGCTTGCTAGGCTGGAACGCCCTGCTCCCGTTGCGGGCGGCAAACCGGCCCTCGCGCTCGACTCCTCATGCACTGCCCCTCCTGCCACTATCCCCTCTGGAACCTGCGCGACCGTCTCTGTCCGGAGTGCGGCACCCCCTTCCTCCCCTCGCAGTTCGACCTCGTCGGCAACGCCGTCCGTTTCGCCTGCCCCCACTGCGACCAGGGCTACTACGGCACGGGCGAGCGCGGCCACCTCGTCCCGCGCGCTTTCACCTGCGTCCGCTGCCACCGGCCCATCGACATGGACGAGATGGTTCTCTCGCCCACCGCGGGCGTCGAGGAGTGGCGCACCGCCCCGGAGCAGGTGCCCTGGCTCGAGCGCCGTCGCCTCGGCGGCTTCCGGGCCTGGTTCAGGACCGTGGGAATGTCCATGGGCCGCCCGGGCGACCTGGCCAGGACCGCCGAGGGCACCCCGATTGGCCCCGCCCTCGGCTTCGCCCTGGTCACCACCATCATCTCGGGCATCGTCGGCGCGGCCATTCCCCTGGCCTTCTTCGCGGTGATGGCCGTGCTCGCCTCGGGGGCCGCGGGGGCTCGCGGGGCCGGCGCCGGATTCGGAACGCTCCTGGTCTTCGCCCTCTGGCTCGGGGGCATGCTCCTGGGCGCGATGGCGGGCCTGTGCGTCTGGGCCGCCGTTGCGCACGGGCTCCTGCGCCTGACCGGACGCACGCACGCGACGCTCGGACGCACGGTGCAGGCCATCGCCTACGCCTGCGGGCCCAACGTGCTCACCGCCGTGCCCTGCGTGGGCGCATACCTCTCGCCGATCGCCACGGTCTGGTGGTGCATCGGATCGATCGTGGCGGTGCGCGAGGCCCAGCGCGTCGGCACCGTGCGCGCCACCATCGCGGTGGGGGGGCCGCCGGCGCTCGTCGCGCTGGGCCTCGTCGCGCTGATCCTGCTCCCGATCTTCAGCGCGACGGCCACGTGGAGCTCGTACCGGGCCACGCGCGAGCTGACGCGGGCCAGGACGCTCGAGTTCGCGCTGCTGTCCCACGCCAGCGCCAACCAGGAGTGGCCGACACACCTGGGCGAGCTCCTCGCCTCCGGCGCGCTCTCGACGACCGATGTCATCATCGGATACGCCTCGCCCTCCGACGCCACGACCGCACGCATCGGCGCCACGACGCTCGAGGACTTCATGCTCATGAGCCCGGACGAACGTGCCGCCGTGGCCGCCGGGGCGGGCGCCTCGCTCCCCGCGGGCACCGTGGCCCACCGCGTGGGCGATGTCATCGCCACCTGGCACGGCATCGACCCGGTAAACCCGGACCCGCGCCTGTGGATCCTGTTCTCCTGGCCCGATCCCGATGTCGATCGCTCCGCGGGTGCTCTGGACGTCGTCGTCGCCTGCCGCGCCGATGGCACGGTCGAGGCCATCGAAACGCCCGACTTTCCCCCGGCGCTGGCAGCGCAGAACACGCTGCGCGCCGGCCTCGGCCTCGCCCCGCTGCCTCACCCCCGGACCATCACCCACGGCGCGCCGGCCGTCGCCGGGCCGTGATGGCGTGGTGCCGCCCGGTGAGAAGCCAGCCGACGCGACTGGCACGGAGGGCACGTGTGGCACGCCCAGCGAGCGGGCCTTGACGGGCGTGCCGGCTGGCGCACGAACGCACGCCCGACTCACTCCGCTCCCTGGGCGTGCCACCCGCGCAGGGTCACCAGTCCAGCGTCCCCAGCCACGCCTCCGCCAACCGCGCCACCGGCTCATCCACCGCGCCCGCACCCCAGCGCAACCGGCCATCGTCCGTCACCCGCCCCAGCACCGTGACCTCGATCGGCCCCGCCCGGCCGATCGCCGCGCGCAGCGCGTCCAGGTCCTCCGGCGCCATCTCCAGCACGTAGCGGCTGGGGTTCTCCGCGAACGCGAACGCCGCGGCGTCGAGCGCCACCCCCAGCGCGCCGGGATCGATCGAGAGCTCCGCCCCCAGGCCCTCCGCGCCGTTGGCCGCCCCGATCAGCATCTCCGCCACCGCCACCAGCACCCCGCCCTCCGAGCAGTCGTGCGCGCTCGCGACCAGCCCGCGCTCGATCACCCCCGCCACCCCCCGCGCCGTCGCCGGACCCACCCCAAGGTCCACACGCGGCATGTCTTCATCTGCGATTCGCGATTTGCCATTTGCGATTTCGCCGGCCACCGAGCCACCCAACCCACCCGTCGTTCTCCCCACCAGCACCAGCAGGTTCCCCGCGCGCTTGGCCTCCATCGTCACACATCGGGCGATGTCCGGGACGATCCCGATCCCCGTGATGAGCAGCGTCGGCGGGATCTCGATCAGCCGCTGCCGGCCCGTGTCCGGGTCCGTCCACGCGAACTGGTTGTTGAGCGAGTCCTTGCCGCTCACGAACGGCGTGCGGTACGCCTTCGCCCCGTCGTAGCACCCCCACGCCGCGCGCACCAGCGCCCCGAGGTTCTCCGGCCTGGCGCAGCTGGGCCAGCAGAAGTTGTCCAGGATCGCGATCCGCGCGGGGTCCGCCCCCACGCACACCAGGTTCCGCACGCACTCGTCGATCGCCGCCAGGGCCATCTGGTACGGATCGCCCCCGATGGCCGGATCGCCCACCGGAGTCTGCAGCCCGCACGCGATGGCGAGGCCGCGCCCCGTCCCCGGCACCGGCTCGATCACGCTCGCGTCCCCCGGCCCGCGCCCGCCCGGGCCGACCAGCGGCTTGAGCACCGTGTTCCCCTGCACCTCGTGGTCGTACTGCCGGACGATCCAGTGCTTGCTCGCGATGGTCGGGTGGGACAGCAACCGCCGCAGCATCGTGCCGATTGCTCCCGCAGGTTCCGCACTGCCGCCGGATCCGTCCGGTCCTCGCGAACTCGGCTCTGCGCTTTGCGCTTTGCGCTTTGCGCTCTCCCACGCCGCCTCCCTCACCGGCTGCGGCAGGCCCTCGTGCAGGAACTCCATCGGCAGCCGCCCCACCTCGTTCCCGTGGTAGTGGAGCACCAGCTCCGCCCCCGGCGTGCCGAAGTGGCCCAGGTCCGCCAGCTCCACGCCCTCCTCCCCGCAGATGCGCCGGAGCGCCGGCACGTTCTCCGGCGGCACCGCCAGCACCATCCGCTCCTGCGCCTCGCTGATCCAGATCTCCGTGTACGACAGCCCGTCGTACTTCAGCGGCGCCCGCTCCAGGTGCACCTCCGCCCCGAGCTCGCGCCCCATCTCGCCCACGGCCGACGAGAACCCGCCCGCCCCGCAGTCCGTGATGGCGTGGAACAAACAAAGAGACGAAGAGACGGAGAGATCGAGAGACGCGGAACCCGCGCTCCCGGGCTGGCGTGCGTTCCCCGTCTCTTCGTCTCTCCGTCTCTCCGTCTCTCCGTCTCTCGCTCGCATCACCGCGTCCAGCACGCGCTTCTCCTCGATCGCGTTGCCGATCTGCACCGCGTGCGAGAACTCGTCGGCGTGCGTCGCCGTCAGCTCCGCCGAGGAGAACGTCGCCCCATGGATGCCGTCGCGCCCCGTTCTCCCCCCGATCGCGATGATCCGGTCCCCCGGTCGCGCCGCGCCGCGGATCATGTCCCGGCGCATCACGCCCACGCACCCGCAGAACACGAGCGGATTCCCCACGTACCGGTCGTCGAAGAACACGCCCCCCGAGAGCGTCGGGATCCCCATCCGGTTCCCGTAGTCGCGCACGCCCGACACGACGTCCGTCAGCACCCGCCGGGGGTGCAGCACGCCCGGCGGCAGCGGGGCGCCCGCCACCTCCGCCGAGGGTCGCGCGGTCCTCCCCGTCCCCTCCGCGTGCTCGGGTCGCTCCACCCACCGTTCCGGATTCGCCACGCAGAACACGTCGGTGCACGCGATCGGCTTGGCCCCCAGGCCCGTTCCGATCACGTCGCGGATGCACCCGCCCGCGCCCGTCGCCGCCCCGCCGTAGGGCTCGATCGCCGACGGGTGGTTGTGCGTCTCCACCTTCACGCACACCGCGTGCCGGTCGTCGAACGCGATCACCCCCGCGTTGTCCTTGAACACCGAGAGCGTCCAGTCCACGCCCTCCGCGATCAGCTCGTGCGTCGCCGCGGCCACCGTGCTCTTGAGCAGGTTGTCGATCGTGATCGACCCGTCCGGGTTCACCGTGTGCCCCGGCCGAGCAGAAGGTGTCGAGGTGTCCAGGTGTCCAGGTGTCAGGAGCGCGCCACCATGTGCCTGTCCCTCGACACCTCGACACCCCGACACCTCGACACCGCTCCCCCTGTAGACGATCCTCGACTTGAGCGTCTTGTGGACGCAGTGCTCGGACCACGTCTGCGCCAGCGTTTCCAGCTCCGCGTCCGTCGGCTCGCGCTCCAGCCTCCGGAACTCCGCCTGGATCGCGCGCATCTCGTCCAGGCTCAGGAACAGGTGCGCCTCGCGCGACAGCCGCGCCAGCTGCTCGTCGGAGAGCGCTCGGATGGGCACCCGCGTGAGCTCGAACCGGTAGCCGTACCCCTTCGCGAGCTCGGTCGGCCAGTACGGCCCCTCGTGGATCCGGTGGATCACCGGGTTGGCGAGCAGGCGCGACGCCACGCGCCGGGCCGCGCGCCCGTCGACGCCGCCCAGGTCGAACCGCCGCCCCGTGGAAACCCCCACCTCCAGGCCCACCAGCTCCCGGATCGCCTCGCGCACCGATTGCGCGACCGGGTCCATCACCCCCGGCAGCGGGTGGACCTCGACCGTCGCCGCACCGGGCGCCGCCGGACGCGCCCCCGCACCGGCCCGCTCGGTGACCGGGTCGGCCAGCAGCCGCTCCATCACCGTGCGCAGCTGGTCCGGCGACAGGGTCGCCTCGAGGAGGTAAACCTTCGCCGTCCGGGCCCCGCCCACGGCGACTCCCACGGCGCGCGCGTCGTGGACCAGCGCCCGCGCCCGGGCATCGGCCTCCGCGCCCGCCGGCCACACCTCGACGCGCTGCACGCGCCCCCCACCCGGCCTCGCGCCGCCGGACCGCTCGACCCGAGAGCTCTGGTTTCCCTCCATGGCGCGATCATACGGGACGCGGCCCCCGCGCGCCGTCCGTCTCCGGTACAGTCATGCCCCATGCCCCCCGGCCCCGAGCGCCCCGGCACGCCGCCACCCGCCACTCCCGCGGATGAGGAGGCGCGCGCCCAGTCCGGCGCCCTCCTCTTCGAGGTCGCCTGGGAGGTCTGCAACCAGGTCGGCGGCATCTACCAGGTCATCCGCTCCAAGACCCCGGCGATGACCCGGCGCTGGCACGGGCGCTACGCGCTCATCGGCCCCTACGTCGAGACCAAGGCCGCCGTCGAGTTCGAGAGGGCCCGGCCCCCCGGCTGGCTCGCGGCCATCATCGACCGGCTGGGGCGCGAGGGCCTCACCGTCCACCACGGGCGCTGGCTCATCCCGGGCTCCCCCCGCGCGCTCCTCGTCGAGCACCGGCTCGACCAGAAACGTCTCGGCGAGGTCAAGTTCCGCCTCTGGAAGGACCACGGGATCGACTTTCCCTCCGGGGACGGCCTGATCGACGGCGTGGTCTCCTTCGCCGAGGCGGTCCGGCGCCTGCTCGAGGAGATCGCCGGCGCCTGGACGCGTCGCGAGGGGCGGCCGCGCCGCGGCCGCCGGCTCATCGCCCACTTCCACGAGTGGATGGGCGCCCTCGCGCTTCCCATGCTCCGGCACCAGGGCGCCCCGATCGCCACGGTCT
>CAYWOF010000047.1:0-11382 GCA_964459825.1 uncultured Phycisphaeraceae bacterium
GCTCCGGGTCGGGCGTCGCCGGCGCGCTGGGGGAGGACTCGCCCGCGCCCTCGGGCGTCGGCGCGGGGGGGGGGACGGGCGTCTCTTCCGGCGGTCCCACGAGATCGACGATCGCCCCCAGGCCGCCGGCCAGCGCCAGCTGACGCAGCTCGGAGACCCGTCCCAGGCCGGCCTCATAGGCCCGCAGCCGGCGCAGGTCCTCCAGCGCGCGGGCCCGAACCTCCTCCACCGACTCGGCGGGCGACGCCTTGCGCGCGTCGAGCACCACGAGGTAGTAGCGGTTCCCCATCGCGTCGGTCAGGGGCGCATCCACGATCGGCACGCCGATCTGCACGGGCACCGGCACGGGCGCGCCCTCCAGCTCACGGGCCGCGAAGACCAGCTCCTCGACGCTCGTCTGCACCGCCCCCTGACGCATCGTGCTCTGGCCGAGGCCCTCGATCGCGCGCAGGTCCTCCGGCGTGATCCAGCTCGCCTCGTGCAGGGTCACCGGCGGCAGGGGCATGCGCACGCCGGGCACGCGCTGGCCCACCTGGGCCACCACCGCCTGGGCCACCGCCTCGAACCGCGGGCGCAGCTCCGACCAGTTCCCGGGCAGCCGCTTGTGGCGCCCGTCGGACTCCAGCCGGCGGGTCACTCCCAGCACCGCGCCCTGGATGGCCGCGTGCGCCTCCTGCATGACCGCCTCGACCGTCTCGCGCTTCATGTCGCGCTCGACGTTGGCGCGCTCGGTCCCGAACTCGCCCGGGTAGGTGGTCCGATTCGTGCGCCACCGCTTGTTGACCTCGATGTCGTCGAGCGCGATCCCGGCCTCGATGTCGGCGCCGCGGAGCGTGAGCCACTCCAGCTTCACCCGTGCGGGCAGGTAGTACCCGATGCCGAACTCGCCCTCCTCGGGCTTGACGGACCCGAACCGCTCGAAGTGGGCCGCGAGCGCCGCCTCATCCGGCGCCGCGAGGTTCGCCTCCAGCCGCTCGGCGGGGATCCACAGCGCCTCGGCCCAGGCCCCGTCGCCGGCGTGCCGGGCGTTGCGCACCGCCAGCCGGTCCGAGTAGCGCGGGGCCCGCTGGTAGGCCTCGATCATCCGGTAGACGCCGCGCGCCTTGGCCATCGCGTGCTCGACCTCGGCGAGCGGGACCCGCAGCTGCATCGACATCCCGTCCCGGCGCTGGGGCAGCTCGGTGCGGATCTGCTCGACCAGGCGCTGGCGGTTCTGGAAGAACATCTCGGCCAGCTGCGGGTTGCTCGCCGCGAACTGGCGCCAGTCCAGGCCCTGGTACTGGCGGTTCATCTCCATCTCGGCCATCGCGTCGGCCAGCTGCGTGTCCCAGTCCGGGCCATCCTTGCTCTCGCCCATGTACCCGCCGGCCTGCGCCTCGCGGGTGAGCATGATCCAGTGCGCCGGGTCCTGGGGATCGATCCCGAGCAGCGCGCCCATGAGGCCCCCGGTGCACTCGATGACGGCCCGGATCTCCTGGCCCGCCTGCTGGTACTCCAGGGCCCGGATCTTCGTCCCGTCGAGGCGCGCCACCACCCGCGTGGCCGGGTCGCCACCCAGGCGACGGACCGCCTCGGGGGCCAGGAACGCCAGCATGAGCAGGCTGCCCCCGATGACCAGGATCCACTTGTTGTACTTGCGGAGCGTTTTGAGCATGGGCAAGCCTAGGAAAGGGGTTTCGGGGGACGGGTTTCGGGTTTCGGGCCTTGCCAACCCGGAGCTACGTCCGATCGGCTCCTGGACGCTCTCGCAACCTCGCCAACAGGGAAGCGAGCATCCGACTGATTCGCTCCGATAGATCGAGGGCCGGGCGCGCATCCGCCTCGCTGATGTGCCCCACGCGGACCGCAAGCAGCAGATAGGTCTGGAGCTCCATGAGTGAGCCGCGCGCGCTCGAGACCCGCTGGGCGTAGACCTTCCGGCTATGCGACCCGTGACCTTCCGCGACGTTCCCGGGAACCGACGCCGCCGCACGCGTCATCTGCACTCCAAGGGCGAGGGCATCCCAGCGCGGGAACATCCGCACGAGGCGATAGGTGGCCTCCGCCAGGTCCATCGCGAACTGCCATACCTCCAGGTCGCGGAACGATCGGATTGAGCCCATGATCGACTCCCGCACCTTCGGGGATTACTGCGGGCGGATCTCCCACGCGCCGGAGCCAACCAGGCCTCCCCCAAACCCGAAACCCAAAGCCCCCGAACCCTACCTGTAGAACTCCACGATCAGGTTCGGGTTCACGTCGAACGGGATCTGGTCGATCGTCGGCAGGGCGATGACCTTGACCGTCAGCTCTGCGGGGTTGAGCTCGAGCCACCCGGGCACCTCGTGACCGGCCAGCGACTCCATCGCCTCGCGCGCCAGCTTGTGCAGCTTGGGCTTGAGCGTGACGGTCTCGCCCACGCTCACCTCGAAGCTCGGCCGGTCCGTCTTCCGCCCGTCCACCAGCACCTGCCCGTGCGCCACCATCTGGCGTGCCGCCCAGATCGTCCGCGCCAGGCCCGCCCGGCGCACCACGTTGTCCAGCCGGCGCTCCAGGAGCTGCATGAGCACCGCGCCGGTGTTCCCGGGCTTGCGCCCCGCCTCCTCGAGGTAGCGCCGGAACTGTCTCTCCAGCACGCTGTAGTGGTACTTGACCTTCTGCTTCTCGTTGAGGCGGACGCCGTAATCGCGCAGGCGCCGGCCGCGGTAGCCGTGCATGCCCGCCGGCGTCTTGATCCGATCGTTGGCGGTGTGCTTGGGGATGTCGGCGATCGGCACGGCGACGCGACGCGAGAGCCTGACCTTCGGTCCGGTGTATCGAGCCATGGAGTGGGCGCTTCCTGTTCTTGGGGTTCTTCCGCCCGCCTCGCCCGCCGGGTGGTGGGGGAGGGGTGTCCGCCGACGAGGCGAACGATCCGCCGGGGGGCCGCGACTGCGGGCCGGCTCACGGATCCGGGCACTTGGGATGTGGGGGCCTATTACAGCGCCGATCGTCCCCCCGGTCAAGCACCGCACGAGCGGCAACTCGGCACCGGCGGACGCACCCGCTCCTCCCTAGACTTCCGCGCATGGCCGAACGAACGCCGCTCCCCGTGCTCAACGCGCTCCACCCGGCGTGGGACCGGCCCAAGGAAAAGTGCGGGGTCTTCGGCGTCTGGGGGCACGAGGACGCCGCCCGCCTCGCCTACCTCGCCCTCTACGCCCAGCAGCACCGGGGCCAGGAATCCGCCGGCATCGCCGTCACCGACGGGGAGAAGCTCTTCGGCCACACCGGCATGGGGCTGGTCCCCGAGGTCTTCACCGAGCCCGTCATCTCCGCCCTCGAGGCCCGCGGCGACAAGGCCGCCATCGGCCACAACCGCTACTCCACCGCGGGCGGCTCGCTGGCCTGCAACGCCCAGCCGCTGGTGGAGTCCTACATCGCGGGCCAGGTCGCCGTGGCCCACAACGGGAACCTGATCAACGCCGACGCCCTGCGCCTGCGCTTCGAGGAGTCCGGCCACCTCTTCCACACCACCAGCGACACCGAGGTCATCGTCCACCTCCTGGCCTCGCCGTTCCAGCAGCGCGCCCCCGATCCCCTGTCCGCGACGCTCCGGCGTCTCCAGGGCGCCTTCAGCCTCGTCCTCCTCTTCCCCGACCGCATCGAGGCCGCGCGCGACCCGTGGGGCTGGCGCCCGCTGGTCCTGGGACGCATGCCGACCGGTGCGCCCGTCGTCGCCAGCGAGACCGTCGCGCTGGGCGTCATCGGCGCCGAGTACGTGCGCGAGGTCGAGCCCGGGGAGATCGTCACCCTCTCCGACGCGGGCTTCGAGTCCCGGCGCTACACCGACGCCGCGGAACGCCCGGCGCACTGCATCTTCGAGCACGTCTACTTCGCCAGCCCGGCCAGCGAGGTCTTCGGCCAGACCGTGCAGGAGGTCCGCGAGCGCCTCGGGCGCGTGCTGGCGCGAGAGGCGCCCGTCGCCGCCGACTACGTCATGCCCATGCCCGACTCGGGGCGCAGCGCCGCCAACGGCTACGCCGCGGAGAGCGCCATCCCGTACCGCGAGGGCATCGTGCCCAACCGCTACGTGGGACGCACCTTCATCAAGCCCAGCCAGGCCGAGCGCAACGCCGCCGTCCGTCTCAAGCTCAACGTCATCGGCGACATCGTGCGCGACAAGCGTCTGATCGTGGTGGACGACTCGGTCGTGCGCGGCACCACCACCAAGGCCAAGATGGACCAGATCCGGGACGCGGGCGCCCGCGAGATCCACCTGCGCATCAGCTGCCCGCCCATCCGCCACCCCTGCTTCTTCGGCGTCGATTTCGCCGAGCGCACCCAGCTCATCGCTCACAACCGGAGCGTCGAGCAGATCCGCCAGTTCCTCGGCGTCGACTCGCTCCACTACCTCTCCCTCGAGGGCATGCTCTCGTGCGTCTCCCGCCCGCCCGAGCACTACTGCACCGCCTGCTACAGCGGCGACTACCGCATCGACATCGACCACCCGATCACCGAGCTCGTGCACGAGAGCGAGCAGATGAAGATGTTCGGGTGACGCTCCGCGCCGCCGGGTGACGCAAGCGAGCCGGGGGGCGGAGGAAGCGCCCGGGCGACCGCCGGCGCGACGGCAGCCCGCTCAATACCGCGCGAACGCCGTCTGGAACAGGATGTAGTCGTTGATGTTCAGCGTCCCGTTGGCGTCGAAGTCCGCGTCCGGATGCCCCAGGGCGAAGGACGTCTGGAACGCCACGAAGTCGTTGATGTTGAGCGCGCTGTCGTGGTTGAAGTCCGGCCAGACGAAGAAGACGTTGCCCTGGACGCGCTCGACGCCCGTGTTCCGCCGGATGACATCCGCCAGGCGCGTCGCCTCGAACGCCGCGACCTGGGCCGGCGGATACCGGTCGTTGAGGTAGAAGAACCGGTCCCCGTCGCGCACGCGCGTGAAGGTGTCCACGAGGATCGCGCGCGTCACCATCCCCACGCTCGCATCGGGCACGTGGTCCTCGCTCACGCACCCCACCCACAGGTCCACATCCGCGGCGGTGTCGTACGCCGCCGCCAGCCGCGCGACCGTCTCCGGGCTCGATGCGATGTCCGAGAAGCTGTTGACCGGGGGCAGGCCGAGCTCCTGGCGCGCCCGCGCGTAGCTCGGAAGCCCGTGATCCCGGCCACGCTGGATGTTCAGCGCCGCCAGGTCCAGCCCGATCGGGCTCGGCGGCCCGAACAGGAAGTTCCGCACGTCATCGACCAGCATGTGGTCGAGCTCCTGCATCGGCTGCGCGATCAACCCGCGGAAGATCGGGTCGATCCCGCCCTCCTGCACCAGGCGCTGGGGCTGGAAGAAGGCGTCCCGAAGGGCCAGCGGTCCCTGCGGGATGGGCGTCCCGTCCTCGTTGAGGCGCGCCAGGAACGGGTTCAGGATCGAGTGCGCGAACCGGAACGCCGCGTGCGCAAACTCGTTGGCCACGCCCGGGTTGACCTTCGGCCGGTACCCCCCGTACGGCGCGATGGCCCCCGGCCCCAGCAGCGCCGGCAGAAACTCGCGGTACGTGATCACCTGGTTGAGCGTGATGACGATGTCCCTCGCCTCCTGGTACAGCTTCTGGTCGTCCCAGCCCGGGTGGGCCGCTCTCAGCTCATCGCACAGCCGGTTGTGCTCTCGCACCCACAGCGTGTGCATCGCCGCCAGGCCCGTCTGCTCGTTGGCCCGGTCATCCCCGGCCAGGAAGAGCGAGCTCAGCGCCATGCCCTGCGGGGGAAAGTCCATCTCCTCCTCGGGGTAGTTCCACGGCAGAAGGTCCCCGGCGCTCACCAGCATCTTGCCGTCGACGAACGACCGGAGGAGGCCCGCCCGGATCGGGTTGGACCCGTACACGGTGTTGCAGTCGATGAACGAGCTCAGGACGTTGATCTGCTGGCGCGGGTTGCCAGGCCCCGTGCCGGTCCCGGGGACGATCCGCGATCGGTTGAAGAGGATCTGGGCGGTGCCCGTGCCCGTCGGGTCGAAGAACGGGTCGCCCATCGGGACCGGGATGTTCACGAACTGCGTGGGGATGTGGCGCTTGCGGAAGTCCAGGTCGTGGTCCATCCACTGGCCCCACTGCATCACCATGTTGGTCATGACCCGCCGGCTGAAGGTCGGCTCGGCCTGGGCGCACACCAGGTTCGAGATCTCCCGCCCGCCGCGCCGACTCGCGCCCGAGAGCGACCCGAACCCGTCCCCGTAGTCCGTCGAAAGGAGGCGCACGAGCGGGGTGTTGCTGCTCCCCCACGCCGGATGGGTCAGGTTGTTCCCCGTTCCGTCGTAGGTGCGATACTCCTGCGCGACCCCGGGCGAGGCCCCCAGTCCGGCGGCCAGGAGGGGCACGAGCGCGGGGTTCGTGAGGGCGCGGCGTCGAGCGTTCATGGTACCTCCCGGTGGGCGGACCGATGGTCGCGTGTCATGGGCAGCCGAGCGCAAACCTCGTCTGGAAGCAGATGTAGTCGTTCACGTTCCGGATCCCGTTCGCGTCGCAGTCGGCGTACGGATCGCCCAGAGCGAACCTGGTCTGGAAGCAGATGTAGTCGTTGACGTTCAGCGTCGGGGTCCCGCCCGCTCCGGTACTCCCATCGCAGTTGGGATAGCACGCCGAGGGTGGACAGTCGGTCCGCATCAGCACGCGGTACCCCGCGCACAGTCCCTGGAACAGGTCCAGGCATCCATCCCGGTCGATGTCCACGAACGCGAAGTCGTGGGCATCCACGTGGAAGCTCATCGTCCCCGCCCAGGGGTCCGAGAGCTGACCCTGCCCGTTGTTCCGCAGCAGCGCGAAGTGGCTCCCGGGACCGCAGTTGGCGATGTCCACGTCGATCGGGCTCACGCCGACATCCTGGTCGCCGTCACCGTCCAGATCGGCCAGGTGCGTGTTCCCTCCGAACCCCGTGGTGCGCGACGAGCTCACGGCCATCCCCGCGAACGACACCGCGTGCGGCGCCCGCGCGGTCATCAGCTTCACCTGGTCCTGGCCGTCCTGGACGATGTACAGGTCCAGCCTGTCATCCCCGCTCAGCTCCCCCGCGGCGAACATGTACGGCGAGTCGAGGGCCGGCACCGAGCCGAACGGCAACGCGTCGAAATCCCCCTGCCCGTTGTTCCACAGGATGTACACGCCCAGCCCGAAGGGCGGCTCGCTGTAGAGCGTCGTGCACTTGACGATGTCATGGTCCCCGTCCGCGTCGACGTCGCGGATCTCGGCCGCCGTGCCGAAGGCCGAGTTCGCGTACAGGCCCACCCGCGCCGCCGTCTGATCCGTGAAGTTTCCGGAGCCGTCGTTGACGAACAGGATGTCATCGCCCCCGCTGTAGACCGACAGGTACAGGTCCAGATCCTGGTCGTGGTCGATGTCGCCCGCCGTGATGCCGCACACCTTCAGCAGCGCGATCGGCGTCCCCACGATCGGCCCGAACCGAGCGCTCTCATCCACCAGGCCCAGCCACTGCCCCCCCTTGCCGGGCCCGCGGTTGCGGTAGAACCGCGGCCGGTCCCCGAACGTCGAGCCGATCGCCAGGTCCGCCCAACCGTCCCCCGTGAGGTCCGCGGCCACCACGTCCCGCGAGTCCGTCGCGTTCACGAGGAACCCCGGCGCCAACAGCCCCGTTCGATCCACCAGCACGCCGTGCTCGTTCATCAGAAGCACATCGAACCGCGGGCCGGGGTTCGAGAACGGCTTCTTGCGCACCACCACGACGTCGTCCCAGCCGTCCCGGTCGAAGTCCGCGACCGCGACGTCCTTCTCCTCCGGGTCGCCGGCGGGCACACTGGTGAGCTGCAGCCGCGCCGCCGTCTGGTCCGTCAGCTCGATCCACTGGCGAGCGTGCGCCGCCGCCGCGCCCCCGATCGCCGCGACTCCGGCCACCACGAATCGAGCTTGTTTCATGCAGAATCCCCTCGCTGGCCGCACGGGTTTCGAGCCGCGGACCGGCCCGCCCGCGCCGTGCCCAAGGTACCACAACGCCGCCGGGGCACAAGGGCCGACCCTCCCCCGGGACGTCCCGCATCCTCCCCCCGTTCGAACCCTCCGGCTGACGAGGTCCACGGGCACCGGCGCGGGCGGCCCGGCGCCCCTACCTCTTCCCCTCCCACGTGCTCCTGACGTGCACCTCCCGCAGCTGCTCCTCGCCCACCGCGCTCGGCGCCCGCGTCATCAGGTCCGCCCCGATCTGCGTCTTCGGGAACGCGATCACGTCCCGGATGTTCTCCGTCCCGCACAGGTGCATCACCAGCCGGTCGAGCCCGAACGCGATCCCCCCGTGCGGCGGCGCCCCGAACGAGAGCGCCTCGAGCAGGAAGCTGAACTTCTCGCGCGCCTGCTCGGGCGACAGGCCCAGCAGCTTGAACACCTTCGACTGCACCGCCGGGTCGTGGATCCGGATCGACCCGCCCCCGATCTCCGACCCGTTGACCACCAGGTCGTACCCCGCGCTCACGATCGACTCGATCGTCTGGTCGTCGTCCACGTCCGCCGCCACGAAGGCCGCCTGCTGGTCCGCGCGCGGGGCGGTGAACGGGTGGTGCATCGCGACCCAGCGCCCCGTGTCCTTGTCCCGCTCGAACATGGGCGGGTCGATCATCCACAGGAAGTGCCACGCCCGGCCCCACTCGGGCACCAGGCCCAGGTCGCGCGCCACCTTCTGGCGCAGCTCGCCCAGCGTCTTGGTCGCGATCGAGTACGCGTCGGCCGCGAAGAGCACCGTGTCCCCGGGCTGGAGCCCCAGCGCCCCGACCAGCTCGCCCCTCACCGGCTCGAGGAACTTGGCGATCCCCGTCTCGAACACCCCCTGCGCGTTCACCTTCACCACCGGCACGCCCCCGGCCCCGAACCCCGTGACCCACTCCCCGTACCCGTCCGTGAGCTTGCGCGTCAGCTTCTCGGCCCCTCCCGGCACGCGGATCGCCTTCACCACGCCCTTCTTGCTGAAGTACGCCCGCGCCGTCGCGTGCTTCTCCAGCGCCTCGCGGAAGACGCGGAAGTCGGTCCGGGCCGCGATCGCCGACACGTCCCTGATCTCCAGCCCGTAGCGCGTGTCCGGCCGGTCGATGCCGAACCGCTCCATGCACTCGCGGTACGCCATCCGCTGCACCGGCGGGACGCTCACCCCCAGCACCTCCCCCCACAGGCGCCGCGCGAACCCCTCCATCATCGCGATCACGTTCTCGCGCGTCACGAACGACATCTCGCAGTCGATCTGGCTGAACTCCGCCTGCCGGTCCGCCCGCGGGTCCTCGTCCCGGAAGCACCGGCAGATCTGCATGTACCGGTCGCACCCCGCGATCATCAGGATCTGCTTGAACAGCTGCGGGCTCTGCGGCAGGGCGTACCACGTCCCGGGCACGTTCCGGCTCGGCACCAGGAACTCCCGCGCCCCCTCCGGCGTGCTCTTGTAGAGGATCGGCGTCTCGATCTCCAGGAACCCGTTCTCGTCGAAGTAGTCGCGCGCGATCTTCGCCACCCGGTGGCGCGTCGCCAGGTTCGCCTGCATCTTCGGCCGGCGCAGGTCGATGTACCGGTGCTTCAGGCGCGTCTCCTCCGCCGGCAGCCTGGCCAGGTCGTCGGGCAGGAACGGCGGGTTCTCCGTCTTGGCCAGCACCGACAGCTCGCGCGCCACCACCTCCACCCTCCCCGTCGCCAGCTTCGGGTTCGGCCCGCCGATGCGCACCCGCACCGACCCGCTCACGCTCACCACGTCCTCGTTGCGCAGCTTGTCCGCCCCCTCGCTGATCGCCGCGGGCGCATCCTCCCGGTCGAACACCACCTGCGTGATGCCGAACCGGTCGCGCAGGTCGATGAAGATCAGCCCCCCGTGGTCGCGGTAGGAGTTGACCCACCCGCAGAGCGTCACGGTGGTTCCGACGTGCTCCTCGCGGAGCTGCCCGCAGGTGTGCGTGCGCTGGTACATGGCGTTCCCCGGCGTGCGAAGGGCCGGAGTATAGGGCTTGGCCCACGGGTGCCACGGCGCGCCCGCGCCCGGTCGGGCGGCCACCGCCCGCGGGCTCAGCTCACCCCGCCCAGGAAGTACGCCCCCAGCCCGATCGTGAAGATCAGGCACCCGTACAGCGCGTGCTCCAGGCCGCTCGCCAGCACCGACCGCGTCCGGTCGTACCGCCACGCGAACAGCGCGCCGCCCACCAGCGTCAGCGCCACCGCCGGCGTGTTCCCGAAGATGATGTGCCCGAACCCGAACGCCGCCGCGCTCGCCGCGATCATCGTCCATCGGCCCGGGAACAGCTCCCGGTACCGCCGGAACACGAACGCCCGGTAGATCACCCCCTGCGGGATCACGCTCACGATCGGGTAGCCCACCATCACCAGCGCCCACAGCCCCGGGTCCGTCCGCACCAGCCCGAAGAGCCGGTCCCGCTCCCACACCACCACCCCCGCCAGCAGCGCCACGGCCCCGATGGCGAACAGCCGCAGCACCGGGCGCGCCTGCCCCCGAACCGCCCGCCACCCCACCAGCCGCTCGCGCTCGAACCCCGCATCCCGCCACAGCGCCAGCCCGCAGACGCCCGCGCCCACCACCAGGCCCGGCAGCAGGAGCCGCCACGCCCACGGCCACACCGACACCAGCCCCCAATAGGCCAGCGGCAGCGCGCCGTACAGCCCCACGAACTCCGCCATCAGCCGCCAGAACCGGTCCGCCCCGGCGCTGGCCGAGTCCTCGCGATCCCGCGCCCCGCCCGATGGTGATTCCGCGCCCGCCCGGACCGGCGGCGTCGCCTGCTCGACGTCCCCGGCGCTGGCCTCGCTCGCCTCACCGCCCCCGAACGGCCCGCGCCTGAAGCGATTGACCGCCGCGATCGAGGCGCCGCCCAGGCCGCCGATGCGCGATGCCGCCGCGAGTCCCGCGCCCCGACACCTCTCCGGCCAGCTTGCGATCCAGCTTCCCATCGCGCGTCTTCCGGCTCCCGACACTCGCCCAGCCCCCTTCTTCGGAGTGTCCCGGGCCCTCTTGCACCGCCCGCCGTCTCACCACGCCTCGATCGTCCCATCGTGGACGAAGAACTTCCCGGAATCGTCCGGCCCCAGCCGCTCGATCAGGTCCACCATGCCCCGGACCGTGTTCCGCGGCTCGAGCGGAGCCTGCGCCCCGCCCATGTCCGTCCGGTTCCATCCCGGATCGAGCGGAATCACCGTGAACCCCTCCCTCGACAGCTCCAGGTGCTCCTGGCGCGAGAGCATGTTCACCGCCGCCTTGCTCAGGCAATAGGCGTAGGAGAACCCCTGCTCGGCGTTGGTCATGCTCCCCAGCTGGCTCGTGATGTTCACGATCACCCGCCGGCGCCCCGCCCGCAGATTGGGCAGGAGCGCCCGCGTCAGCAGCGCCATCCCGAACACGTTGGTCCGGAACACCCGCTCGAACGTCGCCAGGTCGATCGCC
>CAYWOF010000047.1:11392-13227 GCA_964459825.1 uncultured Phycisphaeraceae bacterium
GATCGCCGCGTTGTTGACCAGGACATCGATCGGCCCGAGCCCGGCCGCCACCGGCTCGAACGTGTCCGGTCGATCGACATCGAGCTCGATCACCCGCGCTCCCGCTCGCCGCGCCTCCTCGCCGTGCGCCGGCGCGCGCATCGCCGCGATCACCCCGTGCCCGCGCCCCCGGAGCTGACGCACGAACTCCGCCCCGATCCCGCGCGAGGCGCCCGTCACCAGGTACGTCTCCATGCCCTCAGACTACCACCCCCGCGCGTACAATCCGCTCCATCCACCACCCATCCCGGAGACCCCATCCGTGACCACCACCCCCGTCATCCTCGCGGCACGCCGCACCCCCATCGGCCGCTTCTTCGGCGGCCTCGCCAAGGTCCCCTCCCCCATCCTCGGCTCCTTCGCCATCCGCGCCGCCCTCGACGACGTCGGCGGTGTCGCCAGGCTCGCCCCGCAGGTGGACGAGGCCATCATGGGCTGCGTCCTCCAGGCCGGCCTGGGCCAGAATCCCGCCCGCCAGGCCGCCCTCAAGGCCGGCCTCCCCGACACCCTCTCCGCCAAGACCATCAACAAGGTCTGCGGCTCGGGGCTCGAGGCCGTCATGCTCGCCGCCCAGTCCATCAAGGCCGGCGACAACCACCTCGTGGTCGCCGGCGGCTTCGAGAACATGACCGCCGCCCCGCACCTGGCCCGCATCCGCGATGGCGCGGGCGCCCCCAAGTTCGGCCCCGTCCAGTTCGAGGACCACATGGCCTTCGACGGCCTCCGCTGCGCCTTCGAGGGCTGGGGCATGACCAACGCCGCCGACCACATCGCGAAGAAGCACGAGATCTCCCGCGCCGAGCAGGACCGCTTCTCCGCCCAGTCGCACCAGCGCGCCGCCGCCGCCACCGCCAGCGGCTTCTTCAAGCCCGAGATCATCGCCCTCACCGCCGACCAGATCCTCGACAAGAAGTACAACAACGGCGCCGGCGTCTCCGCCGACGAGGGCATCCGCGCCGACTCCACCGCCGATTCGCTCGCCAGGCTCCGCACCGTCCCCGGCCACGACTCCATCACCGCCGGAAACGCCAGCCAGATCTCCGATGGCGCCGCCGCCGTCGTCGTCGCCTCCTCCACCCGCGCCGAGGAGCTCGGCGTCCGGCCCCTGGCCCGCATCCTCTCCTACCACACCAGCGGCATCGCCCCCAGGGACATCTTCGCCGCCCCCATCGCCGGCATCGAGGGCGCGCTCCGGAAGGCCAACCTCACCGTGCGCGACATCGACCTCTTCGAGCTCAACGAGGCCTTCGCCTCCCAGGTCCTCTGCAACGTCAAGGCCCTCGGCCTCCCCGAGTCCAAGCTCAACATCTGCGGCGGCGGCATCGCCCTCGGACACCCCATCGGCGCGAGCGGCGCCCGCGTCCTCACCACCCTCCTCCACCAGCTCCGGCGCACCGGCGGCAAGCGCGGCGTCGCCGCCCTCTGCCTCGGCGGCGGGAACTCCGTCGCGATGGTGGTCGAAACGGTGTGACGTCCGTGCCCGGCTCGCTCCCCACCTGGCCCATCCGCATCACCGGTGTGTTGGCGCACGCCGGTGTCTTCACGCTCGTCGCTGTCACGTGCCACTGAGTCTGTGCCACTGAACCTGTGCCACTGACCCACGCGCTTCGCGCGGGTCAGTGCGGCCATCCCGGGCATCCGTTCGCACTGACCCTGCCGACCTGTGCCACTGACCCACGCGCTTCGCGCGGGTCAGTGCGACCATCCGGAGTTCGCGGCCAATCGCACTGACCCTGCCGACCTGTGCCACTTCTATGAAGACCTGCCGGTTGTCAAGGGGTGAAGGGGTGTCGTCG
>CAYWOF010000048.1:0-13165 GCA_964459825.1 uncultured Phycisphaeraceae bacterium
CTGCATCTCCGATCATGGGGAGGTCCGGGCTGAAGCGGCCGGCGCGCCGGGCGGGGGGCGCTACGCGTTCGGGCACGCGCCCTGGTTCTTCCCGCACGGGCAGCAGCCGCCGGGGGCGGGGGCGCCCCGGGGCCGGGCCGCGCCCGCGCTGAAGACCGAGTGTCGGCGCCGGAAGGTCCGTCCCCGGCCGTCGGGATCGGGCACGGGGTCATCGGCCTCGGCCATGGGACGCATCAGCTCGACGACCGTTCCATCCTCCGATTCGTACTCGTAGATCGGCATGGCTCGACCCGTTGCGGCGGCGCGGGTAGTCTGCCGGGAGTCCTGCCCGAGCGGCACCCTCCCGCACCCGTGGAGTTTATGCATGGACCTCGACTACAAGGGACGGCCCGTGATCGTGACCGGCGGCACCGGGGCGCTGGGCACGGCCGTGGTCGGCCTTCTCCTGGCCCGCGGGGCGGAGTGCACCGTGCCCTGCGTCCGGCCGGAGGAGCTGCGCCGGTTCCCCTACCGCGCCGAGGCGCGCGTCCACATCGTGGAGGGGGCGGAACTCTCGGACGAGGCCTCCGTGCGCCGGCTGTACGCGCGGGGCCCGGTGTGGGCCTCCATCCACATCGCGGGCGGCTTCGGCATGGCGCCCATCACGGAAACCAGCCTCGACCAGTACCGCGCGATGATGGACACCAACGCCCTGACCTGCTTCCTGTGCTCGCGCGAGGCGGTGCGCGCCATGCGGGCCGGCGGGGGAGGGCGGATCGTGAACGTCGCGGCACGCCCGGCCCTGATCCCCGAGCAGGGGGCGGGAATGGTCGCCTACACGGCCGCCAAGGGCGCGGTCGCCGCCCTCACCCGGGCGCTGGCGGCCGAGGTGGTGAGCGAGGGGATTCTCGTCAACGCGGTGGTGCCCTCGATCATGGACACGCCCGCGAATCGGGCCGCTATGCCCGCGGCCGACCACGGCGCCTGGCCGCGGGTCGAGGAGGTCGCCCAGGCGATCGCCTTCCTGGCCAGCCCCGCGAACACCGTGACGCGGGGCGCCCTGGTTCCGGTGTACGGCCGGGCCTGAGCCCTCCACGGCCGGGCGGGAGGCGACGGATTCAATCGGGATTCAGCGGGCTTCAGGGCACCCCGGGCGTGGATCGCCTGTAGAATCCCGGATCGCGGGCTTCCGGCCGGACCGGGTTCCGGCCGGCGCATCCCCGCCCCTCCACGGAGTCCCTCATGCGCTGTTCGATCGTCGCCGCACCGCTGCTGCTGGCCCTCGTCGCGCCCGCCCTCGCCCAGCCGTTCGTGTACCCGCCCGCGCCGCGGTCGGACGTGACGGACACGTACCACGGGGCGACGGTCGCGGACCCGTACCGGTGGCTGGAGGAGTACACGCCGGAAACCAACGCCTGGATCGAGGCCCAGAACAAGGTCACGTTCGGCTATCTCGAGTCCATCCCGGAGCGGAGCGCGATCCGGGCGCGTCTGACCGAGTTGTGGGACTACGAGAAGTTCTCCGTGCCGTTCAAGGAGGGCGGGCGGTATTTCTACTCGTACAACACCGGGGTCCAGAACCAGAGTCCGGTGTACGTGGCCGACGCGATCGACGGCACGCCGCGCCTGCTCATCGACCCCAACACGCTCCGGGCCGACGGGACGGCGGCGCTGGCCGGGACGTCGGTGACGGAGGACGGGCGCCTGATCGCCTACGGCGTGGCCGACGGGGGCTCCGACTGGCAGACGTGGAAGGTGCGGGACGTGGCCACGGGCGAGGACCTGGCGGACCAGATCAACTGGGTGAAGTTCTCCAGCGCGGCCTGGCTCAAGGACGGCACGGGGTTCTTCTACAGCCGGTTCGATGAGCCCCGGCCGGGGCAGGAGCTCCAGGGCGAGAACCGGTTCCAGAAGCTCTGCTTCCACCGGATGGGCACGCCCCAGTCCGAGGACCCGATCGTCTACCAGCGCCTCGACCAGCCGGACTGGTACATCGGGGGCGGCGTGACCGACGACGGCCGGTACCTCGTGGTGGGCATCTCGTCGGGCAAGACGGTCAACAACGGGCTCTTCTACAAGGACCTGGGCACCGAGAACGCGCCCGTGATCGAGCTGCTGCGCGAGTTCGACGCCCAGTACGAGTTCATCGCCAACGTCGGGTCGAGCTTCTACGTGCTGACCGACCACGGCGCGCCGCGCTGGCGGGTGGTCCTGATCGACACGAGCAGCCCCGCGAAGGACAACTGGGTGGAGATCATCCCCGAGGGGCCGGACACGCTGGTCGGGTGCAGCGCCGTCGGCGGGCACCTGATCGCCTCGTACCTCAAGGACGCGAAGACGGCCGTGAAGGTCCACGACCTCAAGGGGCGGTTCGTTCGCGACGTGGCCCTGCCGGGCATCGGCACGGCGGGCGGCTTCTCGGGCAAGATCGACGATCCCGAGACCTTCTACTCGTTCGCCTCCTACACGTCGCCGCCCTCGATCTACCGCTACGACGTGGCCACGGGCCAGAGCACGCTCTTCCGCGCGCCCAAGGTGGCCTTCGACGCCGGCGCGTACGAGACGCGCCAGGTCTTCTTCGCCTCGAAGGACGGCACGCGGATCCCGATGTTCATCACGCACCGCAAGGGCCTGTCGCTCGACGGGAGCAACCCGACGCTCCTCTACGGCTACGGCGGCTTCAACATCTCCCTCACGCCGAGCTTCAGCCCCGCCACCGTGGCGTGGATGGAGATGGGCGGCGTCTACGCCGTGGCCAATCTGCGCGGCGGCGGCGAGTACGGCGAGCAGTGGCACCAAGCCGGGACGAAGACCCGCAAGCAGAACGTCTTCGACGACTTCATCGCCGCCGCCGAGTGGCTCATCGCCAACAAGTACACCACGAACAAGAAGCTCGCCATCCAGGGCGGGAGCAACGGCGGCCTGCTGGTCGGCGCGTGCATGACGCAGCGGCCCGACCTCTACGGCGCCTGCCTGCCGGCCGTCGGGGTGATGGACATGCTGCGCTTCGACACGTTCACGGTCGGGTGGGGCTGGGTGGCCGACTACGGCTCGGCCCGCTCCGAGGACGCGGCCGAGTTCAAGGCCCTGGCCGCCTACTCGCCCTACCACAACCTCAAGAAGGGGACGTGCTACCCGCCGACGCTCATCACCACGGCCGACCACGACGACCGCGTCGTGCCGGCCCACAGCTTCAAGTACGCCGCGGCCATCCAGTGGGCGCAGGCGTGCGCGAACCCGGTGCTGATCCGGATCGAGGTGCGGGCCGGGCACGGCGCCGGGAAGCCGACCGCCAAGCGCATCGAGGAGGCCGCGGACGTCTGGGCGTTCCTGGTCAAGAGCCTCGGCGTCGAGGGAGCGCCGAGCGCCGCGGCGCCGACCACGGCCGGGCAGTGAGCTCGGACGATCGTTGACACGGGCGCGGATCCGAACGCCGGTCCGCGCCCGTTCCCCTGCGCCCCGCGGGAACGAGGCCTGCAAAAGGACCGGCCGCCGCCGCAGGGGCACGAGCGTTACCTCCGCACGCTCGCACCACATCCGCGGCCGGCGGCCGGGCTGGGAACAGACTGTCAATCCGTGCTGTCGCGTTGCTCGCGCATCGGGGCACGATCGCCGCCGACGCCACACACACCCACCCGCAGGCCTCCTTTCCCAAGCCCAACGCGAGTCGGCCTCACGACCCGGCCGTCCACCTCTCGCGATCTCTCCCGTCCCTCCGGGACGGCACACCGACGGAGCCAAGCTACCACAGGGCCGGGCGCGCTGCAACTCCAGCCGAGCGTGTGGATTGTGGTGCCTGGTAGGGGGTGGATACAGGCCAGAACCCGAACGGTCGGAGCGCGCGCTATCTTCCGTCGTGACAGCCGCTTAGGCCCGTCGCGGTGATCCGGCCGCATTCGGGGCAACGCGGGCCGGCGAGGCCCGCGAGCGAATAGCCGCACTTCGAGCAGCGAAGCGCTGCCCCGGCGAGGCAGGCTCGGCGGTGGAGAACGTGGTGCACAACCAGTGCGGGAACGAACGCGCCGACGATGGGGAGCAGCCATGGCAGGTGGCGCCAGAGCCCATTGAAGAGGGGCGCGGCCGGCCCGCCGAAGAACGGGCCCTCGGGCCCCACGACGAGCACTCCCACCATCTCGTACGCGCACCCGGCGGCCCGGCCGGCCTGGAAGACCCAGGTCCGGATCAGGCTGTGCAGGCGATCCTCGGTCAGGGTGAGCGCCAGCGCGAACGCCAGGAGTGCGAATCCCGGGCGCGCGGCCAGCGCGCGCAGTCGGGCCGCGAGCGTCTCGAGGGCGACCGGAGGCGGGGCTTGCGCGACCCAGCGCCAGAGCCGGCCGTGCAGGGTGAGCGCGACGATCAGGGCGGGCGCGTGGGCGACGAGGGCGGCCAGGAAGCGGACGAGCGCGTGGAGGAGATCCGGATGGGTCGGGACGTTGTAGCCGAGGATCTGGCCCCAGTAGTTGGTCCCCGCCCGGATGATCCCGAGCGCCTCGGCGCCGCGGAAGAGCTCGCGCATCGCCAGCAGGTCCAGCCGGCGCGAGGGCCACGCCAGGACCGCGAAGAGCCCGAGCGCGAGCACGATGGGCAGCACCCGGCGCACGGCCAACGGTAGAGCAGGCCGGCGGGGCGTGCGACGCCGCTCTCACAGCCGCTTGACCAGGATCAGGCAGGGGTTCCCCGGCCAGAGGCCGTGGATCTCCTCGAGCGGCGTGAAGCCGCAGCGCTCGTAGAAGTGGCGGGTGCGCGCGTACCCCGCGTTGGGGCGCGAGGGGCCGAGCGTCTTGACCTGGAGGTACTCCACGCCGTCGGCCCGGAGCAGGGCCTCGACGTGGGCGACGAGCGCGGCCCCCACGCCGCGCCCGTGGAAGTCGCGGTGGACCGCCATGCCGAACACGTCGGCGGCGCGGGGGAAGTGGCGCGCGACGGTCAGGAAGCCGGCGTCACGGGACGGGCCGTCCGGGCCGTCGAGGCAGGCGATCCAGGTGGGCATCCGGCCGGCGGCGTCGATGTACATCCGCGTCGCCTCCTCGATGCCGAACCACTCGGGGACCGAGCGCAGGATCGGCTCGACGCGCCGGGGGCCGTCGGCGGGGGCGACGGGGCCGATCCGCACGGCGTCAGCCATCCATGGCCTCATCCCACAGGCGCACCTCGCGGCGTTCGCGCACGAGGAGCAGCCCCACCACGAGCGTGACGGACGCGACGACCATCGGGTACCAGAGCCCGGCCAGCGGGTTGCCGGTGCGCACGACGAGCAGCTGGCCGATGAATGGGACCATGCCGCCGAAGACGCCGTTGCCGATGTGGTAGGGAAGGGACATGGACGAGTAGCGGATCCGCGTGGGGAAGAGCTCGACGAGGAACGCGGCGATGGGGCCGTAGACCATGGTCACGTACAGCACCTGGACCCAGATGAGGAACGTCAGGGCCATGGCACGCGGGCTGGTGAGGCCGGGGAAGCGGATCGAGTGCTTCGTGGAGAGCGACTCGGGTCCGCCCTCCGCGCGGGTGACGGTCAGGGTCACGGTGTCGATCGTGCCATCGTGGTAGGTGCGGCGCTCGCGGGTGGTGGTGGTGGTGCGCGGGGGGCCGGCGGACGCCGGGGTGGTCTCGACGCGGGGCTCGCCAACGGGCACGGCGGAGACCAGCCGGTAGCGGGTGTCGTCCCCCACGTCCGCGACGACGCGCATGGCCGCGTAGATGGGGTAGTACGTGACCACCGCCAGCAGGCAACCCGTGAGCATGATGCCCTTGCGTCCGATGCGGTCGGAGAGGGCGCCGAAGACGATGAAGAACGGGGTGCCGATCAGCAGCGCCAGGCCGACGATGTACTCGGTCTGCGTCGGGTCCACGCCCAGCGTGCCCTTGGTGAAGTTCATGGCGTAGAACTGGCCGGTGTACCAGACCACGCCCTGGCCGGCGGTCGCGCCGAAGAGGGCCAGCAGGACGAGACGCAGGTTGGCCCGGCTGCCGAAGGCCTCCTTGAACGGGTTGCGGGCCGCGCGACCCGCGGCCTTCATGCGCGCGAACAGCGGCGACTCGGCCATGCGCCGCCGGATGTAGTACGAGAAGGCGACGAGCACGATCGAGAGCCAGAAGGGGATGCGCCAGCCCCAGGCGGCGAACGCCTCGGGCCCGAGGGCCGTGCGGCACAGGAGGATGACGGCGAGCGAGGTGAAGAGCCCGAGGGTGGCGGTGGTCTGGATCCAGCTGGTCCAGTAGCCGCGCCGGCCGTCGGGCGCGTGCTCGGCGATGTAGGTGGCCGCGCCGCCGTACTCACCGCCGAGGGCCAGTCCCTGGAGCAGGCGGAGCAGGACGAGGAGCACGGGCGCGGCCCAGCCGATGCCGGGCCATCCCCCCCGCCCCGCGTACCCGGGGAGCACGCCGATGAGGAAGGTCGCGCCGCCCATGAGCAGGAGCGTGACCATGAACGTGTGCTTGCGCCCGATGAGGTCGCCGAGGTAGCCGAAGACGATGGCGCCGAAGGGCCGGACGACGAAGCCGATGGCGAAGGTGGCGAGGGTGCTGAGGAGCGCGGCGGCGCCGGCTCCCCCGCCCGTCCCCCTCGGGAAGAAGACCTCGGCGAGGGTGAAGGCGAGGCTGCCGAAGATGTAGAAGTCGTACCACTCGATGAGCGTGCCGGCGGAGGAGGCGGCGATGATGGTGGAGAGGCGGCGGGGCGTCTCGGGCTGGGAAAGGGGCAAGGCGGGGCTCCGGCGCTGGGGAAGGGCCGGAGTGTAGCGATCGGTCGTGTTCCCACAAGGGGCAACCGATACGGGCTGCGGTCGCGGAGTGGGCCGACTCACCGCCGATCACGCCGTCGATCTCAGGCCTTGTGAGTCACGGCGGGCTGCTGTTGTACAGCGCTGCGTAGAGGTTCAGGTCCTGGATATCCACCACACCATTACGGTCCGCATCGGCCACCCGCTTGCCCGCGATCCATGCCGCGGTGAACTCGGTCAGGTCCATGGCGTTCACGCTCTGCGAGTGGTCGATGTCCGCGCCCATCGCCGCCCCATCGCACCCGGTGCAGTCCGCCCCCTGGATGCGGACCAACTGAGCCAGGTCGAACCGAGCGACGAAGTGCGGGCTGGTGACGGGACGGCGCAGCGTGATCCGCACGGTCATCCGTCCCGTGCTGCTGTCAACGAACTGGGTGAGACGAAACGTGCGACGCGAGTCGTACCAGCCCGCATCCGCTCCCATGCTCGCCGGGTTGGGCGGGGCGAAGAACCCAAACCCGGCGTTTCCCGGACACGATGTCGGTGGGTTGGGTGGCGTCCAGCAAAAGTCGTTGACGCCGTCCATGGGCACCCAACCCCGGGGTGGTGTTGGGCGGAAGGCGTCGATGAGCCCCCGGACGTCCGTGACATCGCCCGAGTCGGGCTTGACTGCGCACTCGAGGTTCAGGTCATAGCTGGCGATCTCGCTGTAGTTGACCAGGAGGTTGTTGAACGTTATGTCCACCGCGACCTGCCAGTCCGCGCCAAACGGGACCGCGCCCAACTCCAAGACCTCTTGAGCGGGATCCGATGGGATTCTCAGGGTGTAGCGAAGGCGATCGGGTTGCACGGGCTGGTCGATTCCAAGAACGATGCCGTACCCCTGCAACTGCGGGTCGTAGACATCGTTGAGCGTCTTGATCAGGATCTGCCACTCCGGAGTCTCGAGCGTGTGGTTCCACCACAGGACCACGTGCGAAGCCTCCTTGGCCCGCAACATGGCGAGCTTGCGCCGTGTGTCGTCCTCCGTCTCGGCGGCGGCGTAACCGAACGTGGTGGGCGCCGCCACCCACGGCACCATCTTCGAGGGCGCGCCGCCCGGGGTGTTCAGGACCGACTCGATGGTCCGGCGCGCCCGCTCCAGGCCCGCCGAGGACTGCGTGGCGGCGTTAGCCCACGGCGGCAGGTAGACCTGGAAGCGACCCTCGTGATGGGCGGGCACGCCGGGATACGTCTCGGGCGCGGAGAGATCGCCGGAGGCCACGCCCATGCGTGTGTCCCACGGGCTGCGCCGCTGGTTGAGCCCGCCGGGGTCGTAGATGAAGTCGTTCCACCGGTACTGGGCACCGGTTCCGAACACGACCGTCTGTCCGCGCGTGCACTCTCGTACCTTGTCAAAGACCGGTGGCTGCGCTGGCGGGTGGTCTGAAGCCCGCCCCCAATACCACCCGAAGGTGTCCGTCTTGCCATCGGCGTTGATGTGGTTGTAGTTGCAGACCTTGCAGTTGGGCCACGCGGCCTTGATGAGGGTCGGCGTGGGCCCGTTCCCGTAGGCGGTCTCCTGGAGTATGGCGTCGAGGGCACGCTCGGTCCGCTCCAGATACCAGATCGTGTACTTGCGGTTGGGATCGCTGTCGGGTGGGAGCTGTGGGTTCAATGCGCCGGGGGCCGTGATGGGATGGATGTTGGGGAAAAGCCCCGCATCAATAGCGTCCTGGTACAGCTGTTCCATCGTCTTGCCGTCATTCCCTGGGACAGGGGTCGAGTACCACCGTGCATCCCCTGCGACACCCGCGAGCACTCGCGTCCAGTTCCTCGAGCAGCACGACATAAGCACCACCTCTGTGTCGTACAAGAAAAGGGTGGGCGGCGGGCCCGGTCGGCCGCCCTGCGTCGCGTTGTAGCCGTCGATGAACGCCGCCATCCAAGCGCCCACCTTCGCCCGACCCACGGTGAGCCACGGCTGCATGTACGGCATCTCAGGTTCGAATATATCGGGCGGCGGAAGCCACTGAGGCGGCGGGCTTATCGGGTCCAGCGGGTCCATGAAGCTGACCATGTTCGGCGATGGAATGGCCGGGGCCTGCCAGACCCAGTGGCCGAAGTTCTGCAGGATGAGCGCCACGGCGGTCGGCTTGGTCGTGTGCGTCATCTCGATCTGGTGCCAGGCTTGGGCCGCGAACGCCAACCCCGCCGCGTAGCCATCCGGGAACTCATCGACCTTGAAGCGCACGACCTGCGAGGCGTAGGTGGGCACCTGCTCCCCGGTGACGACGTGCCAGAGGTACACGAGCGGGGGCTCCTCCGGCAACTGGGCCGATGCGCTCGCAACAAGCACGAGCACAGCCGTGAGGACCGAGAACTTTGCGTTCATGGGTGCGCTCCTTCCTGAGTGGGATCCGCTCCAACTCACCTGCGTCAATCGATCCCAGCCGCCCTGCGACGCCGGCAGGCCCATGCGGCGCCCCCCAGCACGATGACGACGGTGCCGGGAGAGGGGATGGTGGCGATGAAGCCCTCCGGCTGGTTCGTCGTGAGATTCCGCGCCCGCCCGCCGAACGTCAGCCCATCTCCCGAGACGGCGAACAGCTCTTCCAGGCGGTAGGCGGCGGGCACCAGGATCCCGTGCGATCCAAGAAAGTCACGGAAGTCAACCATGCCCGTTCCGGAAGTCCACACGAAGGCAAGCGTGCCGGAAAGCTCTTGATAGGCTCCCGCGACGACCCCGGCGCTGTCGCTGACGGCGTAGGCCACGCTGTTGGTGTTTGCCATGAGCAGCGCGATGTCCTCGACACCCGCAGGGGTCCAGCGCACTGCGTGCGTGAGCCCATTGGGGCTGGAGGATCGTCCGACCGCGATGCTCCCATCCTCATTGACCGCGTGGGCCTCGGCCTCGATGAACGGTGCGCCGGGGAGGTTGGGCAGGAGTTGCATGCCCGTCGCGGCGGTCCAGCGGTACGCCTCCTCGGTGCCGAAGGGGCCATCGTCGCTCATTCCGACGATGGTGCTCCCATCCCGGCTGATGCCGTTGGCGCGGCTGTAGACCCCGTTGGGTCTCAGGTACCCCAGCCCCTGCATCCCGCCCGAGGCCGTCCAGCGGAAGGCCTCGCCGTACGCGTTCGTGAGCTGGGAGTGCTCCGCCGCCCCGACCACGATCGCGCCATCCCCGCTCACGCCCGTGGCGAACCCGCGCTCCTCACCGGCCAGCAGGCCAAGGTCCTGGATGGGCCCGTTGCCCACGCGCCGATAGGGTCGACCGGGCGTGGCCCACGACTGCGCCCAGGACCCGACGATGACAGTGCCGTTCGAGTTGATCCCCGTGGGGCTCGTGCTCGCGGGCATCCCGGGCTCCAACCCCCAGTCGTAACGGCCACCGCCGACCGTGTAGGTGAAACCCGGGTTGACGAGAGGACCCGGCGGCAGCAGCCACGAGTACCCCGTGGCGATGGTCCCGTCCCGAGTCAACCCCGTGACGCCGCTACTGGTCGTTCCCAGCGCGTGGCCCACGAGCCGGAAGCCGGGCGTCTGCGCGCACGCGACACCCGCGAGCAAGAGTGAAACGACGATCGGTGCGAAGCGAAGCACGCTACCCCCTCAGTCAGAGTCCGCAGCCTACCACAGGCTCATCCCGAATGCAAGGCGAACTGAGGGGCAAACGGCTGAACTGGCCACAGGCACGAGGTCCCCGAAGCCGAGTAGGGCCATAACCCTTGCCCACCTACCCGATCACCGGCGCCACTCGCGGTCTGGGGCTCGAGCTGGCCCGCCAGCTCTCGTAGCGGGGGAATGAAGACCAATATCCTCGACATCGGGGGCGTGGCCCTCGTGTACCGCGTCGTGTCCCGAAGGTGTTCGTCTTGCCCGTCGTGCCACGACTGAGCCGCCTCGCGCGCCGCCTTGCGCTCAGTCGCGAATGGCATTCGCGGCCCGAGCCGCGCACAGTCGTGGCACGTGACGGGCCACGGTCGGGCCGCGCTCCACGCCTGACAAGCCCAACGGTGGACACGAGCAAGACGATCGCGGTTCCCGGTGCCGGGATCGTGGCGACGAAACCCTCCGGACGATTCGTCGGCAGGTGGCGCGCCATGCCCGCAAAGGTGAGCCCGTCGCCGGAGATCGCGCGAACCTCTTCGAGCCGGTACTGCGATGGAGCATTGATGCCGTGGAGCTTAAGGAAGTCGGTCAGGAGAGTCATGCCTGTTCCCGGCGTCCATAGGATCGCCCAGTTGTGACCGGCATCACTGGCGATACCTCCGACGACTTCGCCGTCGTCGCTGACCGACCATGCATAACTGTCCGACGTGCCCGGAGCGATCCCAAGATCCTGGATTCCGGATGGTGACCAACGGACGGCATGGGGCCCGATGCCCGAGGGGGCGTAACCGACTGCGATCGATCCATCGGCGTTGACCGCCAGGGCCCGGCAGGCTACATATGGAGCGCCAGGAAGGTTGGGCAGCAGCTCCATGCCCGCGCCGGCGGTCCAGCGGAACGCCTCGGCATCGCCGAAGAGGCCGCCGGAGACGCTGTACCCAACGATCGTGGTCCCATCGCGGCTGATGCCGTACGCGCGGCTCACCGTGCCATCGGGACGCAGGTAGCCCAGCCCCTGCATTCCGCCCACCTCCGTCCAGCGGAACGCCTCCCCATAGCCGTTGAACGGCCCTTCGGAGTGCTCGTTGTACCCGACCACGATGGTCCCATTGCCGCTGACCCCGTGCGCGAAGCTGTGCTGCTCGCCCGGCAGGATTCCGAGGTTCTGGGGGGGGCCGTTGCCCACCCGGCGGAAGGCGCGGTCGGCGGGGGGCAGGCCGGGCCCCATCGTGCCCCGACCCACGATCGTCTGGCCGGTGCTGTCCACGGCGTAGGCCGCGTTACTGACGGGCATCCCGGGCTCGAGCCCGAAGTCCTCGCGCCCGCCGGCCCGGGTCCAGCGGAACCCCTTGGCTCCGCCTGGAAGATTGCTGCCGCCCACCGCAACCGAGCCATCCTGAGACAGGCCGAGCACGGTGCTGCCCGTGCCATTGCTCGGATACCCCACGAACCACAGGCCCGGCGCCTGCGCGGCGGCGATGCCGGCGAGCAGCAGCGGGGCGGCGATGGTGATCATCCGAGGCAAGGGAAACCCCCTTCCCCCGTAGGCTACCACAGCCTCATCCCGAATCCACCACAATCCACCGGGTGGCTACGGTGGCGTCGCCGGCGCTCAGCGGTTGTACGGCAGCTCCTGGATCCAGTGGAACCCGCGGGTCTGGAGCGGGAACCGACCCTCCGGCTGGCGGGCCAGCTCCACGCGGATGGTCCCGTCTCGGAAGGGACCCTCGAGGACCAGCCGCCCCTCGGCCGGCTGCGCGCACGCGAGCGTGTACGCCTCCTGCGTGCCGAACCCCTTGAGCGTGAGCGTGCCCGCGCCGGCGTCGTGCGTCATGCCGAATCGCTCGTTCCTGTCCCCCATGCACCGGAGCGTCAGGAACCCGCGCCGGCTGACCAGCAGCTGGCGCCACCGGACCGTGTCGGTCCAGAGCGGCGGGCGCTCCTCCCCGTTGATGCGGATCGACTCGACCTCGTTCACGCCCGTCAGGGGCGGGTGCTTCATGCCCGGGCCGTATGTGGACCACGCCCGGAGACCGCCCCAGACGTTGCCCCCGATGACGATGAGCAGGAGCGCCCCTTTGGGCACCCAGAGCAGGGGCCGGGAAGAGGCGTGGGCCCACGGGGCTTCGTCCGCCGCCGCGGGGGCGGGCCGGTTCAGCAGGAACACCCGGGCCAGCCGGCGTGCATCGGGCGCGGCGATCAGCAACGCCGCCACGAGCAGGTGCGAGGAATAGAGCTTCACCGGCACGTCGTAACAGAAGTTGAGGGCCACCACGTTCGTCATCGTGGCCGCGCCGATGAGCGCCCCGAGGAGCGCGGTGCGCCGGAAGAGCAGGAGGAGCCCGGGGATGATCTCGGCGAACCCCGCGAACATGGTGTACGCCATGGATGCGCCCATGAAGGTCCAGAGCAGCCCCATCGGGGATGACTCGCCGTACGTGCGGACCAGGCGATCGGGGTCGGGCGGCTGGAACTGCAGCGGCGGCACCTTGGCGAAGCCGTAGCCCAGCAGGACCACGGCCAGGGCGAAGCGCAGGTAGATGCGGAACAGCGCGTGGGCGCGCGGGTAGGCGGGGCGCCGGGCATCGGCGAGGGACCAGGCCGTGGTACCCACAACCGCGAGGATCAGGAAGAGGGCCGCCTGGAGGTAGGCCACCATCGTGTCGCCGCTCCCCGTGGGCTGGATCAGGATCCGTTCGCGGGCCACGCCCAGCACGTGCACGCCTACCCACGTCGCGCCCGCGTTGAGGCCCTGCTCGTACCACTGGGCGCCGTGGGCGGGCCCCAGCCCCAGCCCGCGGAACGCCCCGGGCAGCTGCGAAAGGGCGGGGAGGGCGGTGAGCGGGAAGGGCAGGAAATAGAGCGTGAAG
>CAYWOF010000049.1:0-2156 GCA_964459825.1 uncultured Phycisphaeraceae bacterium
CCTTGGAGGACGCCGCGCAGGTTGGACCGGGCGTAGACCTGGCGGGCGTCGTTCCGCATGCGCCGTTCCGAAGCCGCGTTGTACGCTAACTCGAAGGCGATCACGCCGAAGAGGATGACCGCGACGATCACCAAGAACGCGGAGGGATGGCGCCGCGGGTGGGCACGTGGGGACTTGTGAGGTTCGACGCGCATGAAACAGGCATCCGAACAACGCACGATGCCCCCCTATGAGTACGTGGGCGCGACGGCCGTGGTTCGGGCGCGGCCGGCGGCGAGGAGGCTTGGTAGATCACAGGCGGGACGCCTGTGCCACTAGCGTTGGTAGGAAGAACCGCCGCGGAGCGGCGGGCCACCCCAGGAGATCGCTCCTCGATCAGGCCTCGCGCTGCTTGCGGGCGGGGTCGGACCACTCGAGGTGGAAGAACTTGCCGCGGGGCTGGTCGGTGCGCTCGTAGGTGTGCGCACCGAAGTAGTCGCGCTGGGCCTGGAGGAGGTTGGCGGGGAGGCGCTCGCTCCGGTAGGAGTCGTAGTAGGCCAGGGCCGATGAGAAGGCCGGCGCGGGGATGCCGAGCGTCGCCGCGGAGGCCACCACCCTCCGCCAGTCGGCCTGCGACTTGTCGATGACGCCCGCGAAGTAGGGGTCGAGCAGGAGGTTCGGCAGGTCGGCGCGCCGCGCGTACGCCTCCTTGATCTTCTGCAGGAACCGCGCGCGGATGATGCACCCGCCGCGCCAGATCATCGCGATCGAGCCGAAGTCGAGCTTCCACCCGTGGTGCGCGGCCGCGGCGGACATGAGCGCGAAGCCCTGCGCGTACGAGCAGATCTTCGAGCAGTACAGGGCGTTGCCCACGGCGCGCGTGAACGACTCGCGGTCGCCGTCGAGCCGCGCGCTGGGACCCTTGAGGATCCGGGCCGCGGCCACGCGCTCCTCCTTGATCGCGCTCATGTTCCGCGCGAAGACCGCCTCGGCCACCGTCGGCGTGGGCGCGCCGAGGTCCAGGGCCGACGTGCTCGTCCACTTGCCGGTGCCCTTCTGGCCCGCGGCGTCGAGCACGACATCCACGAAGGGCCTGCGCGTGACCGGATCGACCTGGCGCAGGATGTCGGCGGTGATCTGGACGAGGAACGAGTCGAGGTCCCCCTCGTTCCAGCGGGCGAAGACGTCGGACATCTCCGGGGCCGAGAGCCCGAGGGCGCGGGCGAGCAGGTCGTAGGCCTCGCCGATCATCTGCATGTCGCCGTACTCGATGCCGTTATGGACCATCTTGACGTAGTGGCCCGCGCCGTTGGCGCCGATGTACGCCGCGCACGGCTCGGCGAGGGGCGCGACGATGGGCTTGCCCGGGCGGGCGCCCTCGAGCGGCTTGCCGGTGCGCGGGTCGACCTTCGCGGCGATCGCGTTCCAGACGGGGGCCAGCTCGCGCCAGGACTCGGGGTCGCCGCCGGGCATGAGCGACGGGCCGAAGCGGGCGCCCTCCTCGCCGCCGGAGACGCCCGAGCCGACGAAGCGCAGGCCCCTGGCCTTCAGCGCCGCCTCGCGCCGGATGGTGTCCTCCCAGTGGGCGTTGCCGCCATCGACGAGGATGTCGCCCGGCGCGAGGAGCGGAGCCAGCGAGTCGATGACCGCGTCGGTGGGCGCGCCGGCCTTGACCATCATGACGATCTTGCGCGGGCGCGCGATCCCGGCGACGAAGCCGGCGAGGTCGTGGAAGCCCGTGACCGCGCCGATCCGCCCGTCGCCCGGACCGGGCTGGAAGACCTTGGCCGGGTTGGCGCTGGTGAACTCGTCGGTGACGGCCGGCGTGCGGTTGTAGACCGCGACCTTGTAGCCGTGGTCGGCCATGTTGAGGGCGAGGTTCTGGCCCATGACGGCCAGACCGACGAGGCCGACATCGCAGGTGGGGGTGGTGGTCATGTCGAATGGTATCGGACGTTTGGAGGGTTCGAGTCAGGGCGGCGGGTCGCGGACTGGTGGCTAGCATTGACCATGGCGTTTCGTGGTTACATCCGGGATGGCAAGGTGGTGGTGGACCGGCCGATCGCCCTTCCCGACGGCACCGCGGTGGACGTGCGCCCGTCGCGCCGCAACGGCGCTGCGGCCAAGGCTGGCAAGGCCAAAGGCGTGAGGTCCTCCGCGCGAGCGAGGAAGGAGTC
>CAYWOF010000049.1:2166-13157 GCA_964459825.1 uncultured Phycisphaeraceae bacterium
GGCCGGAAGGCACCCTCCGGGAGTCTCTACGATGAGCTGCGCCCGTTCATCGGTGTGTTGAGGGACCTGCCGGCGGACGCGTCTCGCAATGTGGACCACTACCTCTACGGAGCGCCGAGACGGCGATGAGAGCGGCATTCGCCGACACGTCGTTCTATGTGGCTCTGTTCTCGCACGAGGATGAGCGGCACGGCGCGGCGGTGGTTCGGGCGGGCGCGTCGGAGCTCCGGGTTGTCACGACCGAGTTCGTGCTCCTCGAGACCTCCAACTTCTTCACGCGCCCGAGTCTTCGTTCTCGATTCGTGGAGCTGATGGCCCGGGTCGCTTCCAGCCGGCGCACGCGCATCGTGCCGGCTACCCACGCGCTGTACGTCGAGGGGTTGGCCCTGTTCGCGAAGCGTCCGGACAAGGAATGGTCTCTGACGGACTGCACCTCGTTCGTCGTCATGAGGCGGCTCGGCCTGCGTGAGGCGTTGACCGGCGACCGGCACTTCCGGCAGGCGGGGTTCGTGCCGCTGCTGGCGTGAGCACCGGTGGGTGAGCCATGACCGAGGCGGAGCTGCTGTCGGGATACCTCGCGGGCCGGGATGTGCCGTGCCCAGGCTGCGGCTACTCGCTGCTCGGGCTGACGCGTCCGGTCTGCCCGGAGTGCGGGAGCGGGCTCGCGCTGAAGCTGGTGGCCACATCCACACCGGCGCCGGAGCCGGAGGCCGAGCGGGCCCGGTTGCGCGAGTACCTGGCGAGCCGGGACGTCGCGTGCCCCACCTGCCGGCGCAACCTGCGCGGGCACGACGGGCTGGCGTGCCCGGGGTGCGGGCGTGAGATCAGCGTCTGGATGCTGCGGCTTGTGGGCGTGGAGCGGCCCGTGCCCGCGGCCCTGGGGGTGCTGGTCCGCATCGGGCTGGTCGGCCTCGCGGGGGCCCTGATCGTTGCGGCCCTGCTGGTCGTGACCGGGGTGTGGTGAGACCGAAGCCCGGCGCCCCGCGAGCAGGGGGCGGACGAGCTCGCGACGCCCTGGCGCGGATTGTGCCGCCTACTCGACCGTCACGCTCTTGGCGAGGTTGCGCGGCTTGTCCACGTCGTGCCCGCGCAGGACGGCGGCGTGGTAGGCGATGAGCTGGAGGGGCACGACGGTGAGCATGGGCGAGAGCTGCTCGGCGACATCGGGGACGTAGATGACGTCCTCGACGGCGCGCCGGATGTCGTCGTCGCCCTCGGTGGCGATGGCGATGACGTGCCCGCCGCGCGCCCGGACCTCGGCGATGTTGGACATGACCTTGTCGTACTGGCGTCCGCGGTTGGCGATGAAGACGGCGGGCATGCCGTCGTTGATGAGGGCGATGGGGCCGTGCTTCATCTCGGCGGCGGGCATGCCCTCGGCGTGGATGTAGCTGATCTCCTTGAGCTTGAGGGCGCCCTCGAGGGCCGTGGGGTAGTTGTACCCGCGACCGAGGAAGAGCCAGTTCTCGCGCTCGCAGTAGCGTTCGGCGACGGCGCGGACGTGCTGGTCCTGCTCGAGGATGCGCTCGATCTTGTCGGGGATGCGCTCCAGCTCGTCGATGAGGCGCTGGCACGCGTCGGTGGCCATGAAGCGCCGGCGGGCCAGGAAGAGCGTGATCAGGGCCAGGACCGCGACCTGCCCGGTGAAGGCCTTGGTGGACGCGACGCCGATCTCGGGCCCCACGCGCAGGTAGACCCCCGCGTGCGTCTCGCGCGCGATGGTCGAGCCGACGACGTTGATCACGCCCAGGGAGAGCGCGCCCCGGTCCTTGGCCTCCTGGAGGGCGGCGAGGGTGTCGGCCGTCTCGCCGGACTGGCTGACGGCGATGACCACGGCGCCGTCCTCGATGATGGGGTTGCGGTAGCGGAACTCGGAGGCGTACTCGGCGACGGCGGGGACCTTGGCCAGGTCCTCGAGCATGTACTCGCCGATCATGGCCGCGTGCAGGGCCGTGCCCTGCCCCGCGAGGATGACGCGCCGGGCGCGGACGAGCTCCTTGGCGTACGCGGCGAGCCCGCCGAGCACGACCTTGCCCTCGCTCTTCTGCAGGCGCCCGCGCAGGGTGTTGCGCAGGGCGGCGGGCTGCTCGAAGATCTCCTTCTGCATGAAGTGCGAGAACGAGCCCAGCTCGATCTGCTCCAGGTCCAGCTCCAGCTGCATCACCTTCGGGGTCACCGGGACGTTCTCGATGGTCGAGGAGCGGAAGCCGTCGCGGGTGATCCTCACGACGTTGTAGTCGTCGAGGGGGAAGGCCCGGGTGGTGTGGGCGACGATGGCCGAGGGATCGGAGGCGACGACGTACTCGCGGTCGCCGATGCCCACCATCAGGGGCGAGCCCTTGCGGGCGCAGACGAGGGTGTCGGGCTCGGCCTCGCAGATGACCGCGATGGCGTACGCGCCCGTGACCTCGCGCAGGGCCGCCTGCACCGCCTTCTCGAGGTCGATGCCCTCGCCCGGGGCGTAGAGCTCGGAGATGAGCATCGCGAGGACCTCGGTGTCGGTCTCGCTGGTGAAGCGGTGGCCCTTCTCCTCGAGCCAGGTCTTGAGGGTGGCGTAGTTCTCGATGATGCCGTTGTGGACCAGGGCGATGCCGTGCCGGTCGTCGCGATGCGGGTGGGCGTTGGCCTCGGTCACGCCGCCGTGGGTGGCCCAGCGGGTGTGGGCCAGGCCGAGGTGGCCCTGGAGGCCGCCGAGCTGCTCGAGGCGCTCCTCGAGGATGGAGACGCGTCCGACGGCCCGGCAGACCTGGATCGAGCCGTTGATGATGGCCAGGCCCGCCGAGTCGTAGCCGCGGTATTCCAGGCGCTTGAGGCCTTCGAGAAGGAGCGGCTGGGCGGGCTTGGAACCGAGGTAGGCGACGATGCCGCACATGCGGGAGCTCCTCCGGGAACACCGATTATCGGGCGTGGCTCCCTCCGGCGCGGGCCGGCCGGGACGGAATCGCCATCGGCGTAATACGTCGGCCGGACGGAGGGGGATCGGTCAGTCGGTCGATCGGCCCGGCCCGCCGACGCCGACGCGACGGGCGGGAGGCGTTCACGGCAGGGGCCGGAGGAACCGGTCGGGGCGGGGGAGGTAGTAGCCGTCGCGGTCGAGGCTGAAGGCGATCCGCGAGGAACGCCCGACGATGTCGGTCGCGCGGACGAAGCCGAAGTACCGGGAGTCGGCGCTCTCGTCCCGGTTGTCGCCGAGGACGAAGTAGAAGCCCTCGGGCACGGTAACGGGCCCGAAGGAACGGCGGGCGACGATCCCGGGGGTGCCCATGACGGCGTGGGGACGGCGCCCGATCCGCTCGGAGGCGAAGAAATGGCCGGGGCGCTCCCCGGGCTCGAGCTGGGCCAGGGTGTTCTCGTCGAGGGCGCCGTAGGCGACGGGGCGGCCGTTGAGGTGGAGCGCGTTGGCCCGGAGCTCGATGACGTCGCCGGGGAGGGCGACGATGCGCTTGACGAGGCGTGTGCCGTCGGCGGGCGAGTGGAGGACGACGATGTCCCCCCGGACGGGCGCATCCCAGCGGACGAGCCAGTGACGGGTGAAGGGAAGGCGCAGGCCGAAGGCCGCCTTGTTCACGAGGATGCGGTCGCCCTCGATGATGGTCGGGCGCATGGAGCCGGTCGGCACGTCGTACCAGTCGGCCACGGCGGACCGGAAGGTGCCGAGAACCGCCAGGGCGATGGCGAAGGGCCGGATCCAGCCCTTCCAGAGGTGGCGGAGGAGTCGGTGAATCCGGGGGTTCATGCGGGAGTTCCTTCGGCCCGGCGGGCGCGGCGCCTGGGGCGGCCGGCGTCGTACGCCCGCCGGGGGGGCCGGGTTCGGCGGGTCGGGCGGTCGGCGCAGGACGTGCGCCGATCCGATAAACAGGGCGGCGACCCCAACCCGAACCCCGGGGGCCCTGTAGGATTGGACGATGGACGAGGCGACGCGTCAACGGAGTGTGGCGCCGCTCCCCGAGGCGGACGCGTCGCTCTACCTTCACCCGCAGACCCTGGCCCGGCTGGGCTCGTTCGAGCTGCGGGCAAAGATGATCGTTGAGGGGGTGATGAGCGGGATGCACCGCTCGCCGTACCACGGCTTCTCCGTGGAGTTCGCCCAGCACCGGCCCTACACGCCGGGGGACGACATCCGCCACCTGGACTGGAAGGTCTTCGCCCGCTCCGACAAGCTGCACCTCAAGCAGTACCAGCAGGAGACGGGCCTGGACATGACGGTGCTGGTGGACGCGTCGGGCTCGATGCGGTACGGGTCGCGTTCGTTCGAGGACGCCTCGGGCGCGGGGCACACCCTCAGCCCGGACGGGCGGTCCAACTGGAGCAAGTTCGACCACGCGACGGCGCTGGCCGCGGCGATGGCGTACATCACCCTCAAGCAGGGCGACCGGGCCGGGCTGGTGGTGTTCGCGGACGAGGTGCGGGCCCTGGTGCGCCGCTCCAGCGCGCAGGGGACGTGGCGCCAGATCGTCGGGGCCCTGGCGACGCACTACCAGGGCGCGCCGACGAGCAGCCCGACGGACATCGGCCGGGCGCTCGACCAGACGCTGGCCAAGCTCAACCACCGCGGCCTGGTCGTGCTGATCAGCGACTTCTTCACGGACGCGGAGGCCGTGCGCGCCGCGCTGGCGCGCGTGCGCCACAAGCGTCACGACCTGATCGCGTTCCAGGTGCTCGACCGCGCGGAGCGCCGGTTCGAGTTCCTGGATGCGGCGCCGTTCGACGGGCTGGAGGGGGAGGCTCGCCTGCGGATCGATCCCCGCGCGCTGCGCGGCGCCTACCTCGAGGCGCTGGAGACGCACCTCGACCGGATCGAGCGGATCTGCCGCTCGTTCGGCTTCGACTACCAGCTGGTGGACTCGCACGACTGGCTGGGCCCGCCGCTGGCGGCGTTCATCGCGCGGCGCAACGCGCAGATGCGGCGGGTCAAGCGCGCATGAGCCTGGTGAACCCCATCCTGGGCCTGGTGGGGCTGGCGTGCGTCGCCATCCCCATCGCGATCCACATCCTCATGCGCCGGCGCCGGCGCCCGGTGATGTGGGGGGCCATGCGGTTCCTGGTCGAGGCGTATCGGCGCCAGCGCCGGCGCATCCAGCTCGAGCAGCTGCTGCTCCTCGCGGCCCGCTGCCTCGTGGTGGCCCTGGTCGCGCTGGCGCTGGGACGGCCCGTGCTCGCCGGCGCCGGGCTGCTGGGCCGGGGGGCCCTGACGGTGTACCTCGTCATCGACAACAGCCTCACCGGCGCGGCCGTGGGTCCGGACGGGCGGACGGCGATCGCGCGCCACCAGGAGGCGGCCCGCCGTCTGCTGGCCCAGCTCGACCCCGCCGCCGGCGACCGGGCGGGGCTGGTGGCCCTGGGCGCACCGGCCGAATCGCTGGTGGTGCCCGCCTCATCGAACATCGCGAGCGTCGGGGAGCTCGTGGCGGACCTGCACGCCACCGACGGCCCGGCGGACATCGGCGGCGCGCTGGCGGCCATCGGGGGAGCGAGCGCCGCCGAGGAGGTGGACGCCCGGGCGGTCGTGGTCGTGCTCAGCGACTTCCTGGCCGGCACGGGCGACGCCTCACGGGTTCCGCCCGAGGCACGCCTTCCCGCGGGCGCTTCCCTGCTGGCCTCCACGCCCGCACCGACGGGCCCGGGCAACGTCACCGTGGCCCACGTCGAGCCCTGGCGTTCGGTGGTCGTGGTCGGCCCGGAGGACGCGACGACCCAGCGTCAGATGCCCGTGCGCGTGGATCTTCGCCGCTCCGGGCAGGCTGTGGCGGGCGCCGCCCGGACGGGCGTGAGCGTTCGCTTCGAGGGCGTGGCCCGGGGCGCGCTCTCCGGTACGCCCGCGCGCGGGAGCGTCGAGTGGAGGGCGGGCCAGACCGAGGCCTCGCTCACGCTCAACGCCCCGCTCCCCGAACGGGCGGCGGGCCCGCTCGTGGTCGTGGCCGAGATCGACGCCGACGCCCTCGCGGGGGACAACCTGCGCCGGCGCCTCATCGACGCGCGCGCCTCGCTGCGGGTGGGGGTCGTGGCCCCCCGGCGTTTCACGGGCGCCGGACCCCGCCCCGGCGTGCAGCAGTTCGAGCCCTCCGACTGGATCCGCGTGGCCCTTGAGCCCGAGGCGGACGGTGCGGGCCAGGCGGCGCACGCCGACGTCCAGGTGGTGGAGGTGGACCCGTCGGCGGTCGATGCCGCGCGCCTGGCCGGCCTCGACGCCGTGATCCTGGCGCGCCCGGACTCGCTCCCCGAGGCGGCGTGGGCGCGCCTCCGCGTGTTCGCCGATGGCGGCGGCGTCCTCATCGTCACGCCCCCCGCGGACGCCACGGTGCACCTCTGGGCCGACCCGTTCGTGCGCGAGCTGGGCCTGCCCTGGAGCGTGGCCCGGGAGGCCCGGACGCACGAGCCCGCGCGCACGCTCGCGGGCACCCCGCCCGGCGCGGGCCCCGGGGTTCCTCGCCTGCTCGAGCTTCTCGAGGGCGAGCTGGCGGAGCTCGTTCGTCCCGTGAGCGTCACGCGCCACCTTCCCATCGAGGGCCCGGGCGACCAGCTGGGCCCGGTGCTCACGCTCGACGACGGAACCCCCCTGATCGTCGGCGCACGCCCGGGCGCGGCGGGCCCCGATCCGGGCGGCGCCTCCGGCGACGAGTCGCGCGGGCTGGTGGTGCTGCTCGCGGCGGCGTTCGATTTCGACTGGACCGATCTCCAGGCCCGGCCGCTGATGGTCCCGCTGATGCAGGAGCTGGTGCGCCAGGGCGTGGGGAGCACGCGGGCCGCCTGGCAGGTCGAGGCGGGCGCGAACCCCAGGACGCCGGTGCGCACCGCCGAGCTGCGCCCGGTGGGGAAGGAAGCCCCGGCCCCGGTGCCCGTCGGGCCCGACGGACGCACCCTGACCCCGATGCGTCGCGCGGGTGTCTGGCGGGCCGTGGACGAGGGCGGGGGTGAACGCGGGATCGTCATCGTCAACAGCGCGCCCGAGGCCGGGCGGACTGACGCGCAGGACGCGGGAGCGGTCTCGTCGTGGCTGGCGCGCGCGGGCTCCGGGGTCGAGGTGCGCTGGCTCGACAGCGCCGGAGCCATCGGACGCGATCCGGCGAGCGGGCAGGGCCCGAGCCTGCGCGCCGCGCTGGAGCGCGGCGGCGACACCGGGCGCATCGCGCTGGGCCTGCTCATCGGCGCGCTCGCCGTGGCGGGTGCGGAGCTGGTCATGGCCCGCTTCTTCAGCCACGCGTCGGCGAGCCCGGGCGGGGGAACGCCATGACGGACCTCCTCAACCGCCTCTTCCAGCTGGAGGGGATGGGCTTCGGAAGCCCCGGCGCCGAGTTTGGCTTCGCGCGCCCGTTCCCCGCCTGGGGTTGGGCCCTGGCCGTCCTCGCCGGTGCCGGCATCGCGTGGTGGAGCTACTGGCGCCTGACCGGCCGGCGCGCCGTGCGGATCGCCCTGGCGGGTCTGCGCGGCGGCCTTCTGCTGGCCCTGCTGGTGCTCATCGCCGGCCCGGAGCTGCGCCGGGCCAACGAGCGGATCGAGGGCGACTGGGTCCTGTTCCTCCTCGACCGGTCCGCCTCCATGACCATCCCCGACGCGCCCGGTGTCGGGGACGGCCGCCGGACGCGCGAGGCCCAGATGCGGGCCGCCCTCGAGGCCCACTGGCCCGCCCTGGCGGCCCTGGCCGGCGAGCGCACCGTGGTCTGGATGGGGTTCGACGCGGGCGCGTTCGATCTGCGCACACCGGGCCGGGCCGATGGCGACCCGCCCGCCGATGCGCCCCTCGACCCCGGCAGCCCGACAGGACGGCGGACGAGCCTCGGCGCCGCGTTGAGCCAGGCCCTGGCCCGGAGCGCCGCCCGCCCCGTCTCGGGCGTCGTCATCCTGAGCGATGGGCGATCGGTGGACGAGCCCGACCGCGCCGCTCTCCGACGTCTTCAGGCCGAGCGCATCCCGGTTCACACGTTCCCGCTGGGGAGCCCCGAGCCCGTGGCGGATCTGGCCGTCCGCGAGGCCGAGGCGCCGGTCCTGGCGTTCGTGGACGACACGATCCCCGTGCGGGTGGACGTGGAGCGACTCGGCGCGGGGGATGGATCGGGCGGCACCGTCCAGCTCATCGACAAGGCCACCGGCCTGGTCCTGGTCGAGGAGCGTCTGCCGGCCGAGGGCGAGTGGCGTGACGGCGCCGCCCGCGTGCTCCTGCGCACCCGCTCGGCCCAGCCCGGGAAGGGCACCTGGGTGGCGCGACTCGTTCCCGACCGGCCGGACCTCATCGCCGACAACAACCAGGCGGAGGTCGCCGTGGAGTTCGTCGATCGGCCTCTGCGCGTGGCGTACTTCGACGGCTACCCGCGCTGGGAGTACCGCTACCTCAAGAACCTGCTGGTGCGCGAGGCGTCGATCGAGTCGGTCGCCATGCTCCTGGCGCCCAATCGGCGGTACCTTCAGGAGGGAGACGTGCTCCTGGAGTCGCTCCCCCGCTCGCCCGAGGACTGGGCCCGGTTCGACGTGGTGGTGGTGGGCGACCTTTCCCCGCGCGTCTTCAGCGATGAACAGCTCGAGCAGCTCAAGGAGCACGTGGCCACCCGCGGGGCCGGCCTGCTGTGGATCGGCGGCCCCGGCTCCACGCCCCGGAGCTGGATCGACACCCCCCTCGCCGCCCTGCTCCCGTTCACCGTGCCCTCCGGCGGCGCCGGGGAGGAGGGCGGGATCGGCACGTGGGATGAGCCGGTGACGATGTCGCGCGCCCCGGCGGCCGATCGCCTGGGCCTGCTCGAGCTCGGCGACCCCCCCGACACGTCGTGGCCCGACCGCCTCACCGACCCGTTCACCGGCTGGTCGCGCCTGCGCTGGTCCCAGCGGATCGAGCCCGACCGGCTCAAGCCCACGGCGGAGGTCCTGGCCGTCGCGGAGCCGGAGTCGGGCCTGGGCGCGGGTGAGGGTCCGTACCCCCTGGTGCTCTCGATGCGCTACGGCGCGGGGCGCGTGCTGTACGTCGCGACCGACGAGATCTGGCGCTGGCGCTACGCCCGCGGCGAGGACCTGGAGGAGCGATTCTGGCTCCCGCTCCTGCGCCTCCAGGGGCGCGACAGCCTGGCACGCAACGCCCAGGCCGCGATCCTGACGGCCACGCCGCGCCGCGCCGAAGTGGACAAGCCCGTGCGGATCGCCCTGGAGCTGGTGGACCAGACGGTGCTCGACGCCGCCCCGCGCTCGCTGCGCGTCCGCGCGGCCCGGCGCGAGGCGCAGGCCGGCGCGGCGCCCACGGAGCTGACGCTCGTGCCCGAGCCGGGCGCGGATCGGCGAGAGCTGGCGTCCACCTGGGTGCCCGTCGAGGCCGGCCTCTACCGGCTGGAGGTCCTGGATGCCGCGCCCTGGGCCCAGGGTCTGGCGGCGGAGGTCGAGGTGGTGCTCCCGGGTGATGAGCTGCGCACGCCGGAGACCGACCACGCCCTGCTCGCCCGCCTGAGCGAGGCGACGGGTGGGAGGGTGCTCGGTCTGGATCGCCTGGGAGACCTCAACTCGGCCGACCTGCTCCCCCAGCGCCGGGTGGTCATCGCCGGGACCCCGGACGTGCGGACGCTCTGGGATCGGCCCATCGTTCTGGCGCTGATCCTCGCCCTGCTGGCGCTGGAGTGGGTGGGGCGCCGCCTCATCCGGCTCGCCTAGGACGTCACCGTCGCGCAACATTTGTCGAAGTTTGCAACCCGGACGGGTGTGCCCGCGTTCAACCCGGGTAGGCTGTCGGTTCGTATGGACAGAGGGGGGCCGTATGGGGGCGCCCGGGCGGCGCCAACCATCCGATAGTGTTCATCGGGCCCGCGAGGGCCGGGGACGGGGATCAGGAAAACGCCATGACCGACAGCCCATCGCGCCAGCTCGTCCCGGAGACGGGCGGATCCGTCGAAGCCCGCCTGCGCCGCGTCCGCGCCCGGGCCCACGCGATCCTGGTGACGGCCGAGGCGGCCTCCGTGGCCAGGGCGCTGGTCGCCGGCGTTCTTCTGCTGGCGGTGGTGGACTTTGCCCTGCGCCTGCCGGTGGAGGCTCGCTGGGCGATCTGGCTCGTGGGTCTGGGGGCGCTCGCCGAGGCGGTGCGGCGCCTCCTGCTGCCGGCCTGGAGGTTCCGCCCGGCCCTGGCGGATGTCGCCCTTCGCGTGGAACGGGCCCCGGAGGCTCGGCGCGCGGGGCTGGAGGGGATGCTGGCGTCCGGGCTCGAGCTGGACCCCTCCGATCCGCGATGGACGGCCCCCGCGGCCCACCTGGCCCGGCGGGTCGCCGACGAGGCCCAGCGCCGCGCCTCGGGCGTGCCCCTGACCGGCGCCCTGCGCACCGAGCGGGCCCGGCGCCGGCTGTTGGGTCTGGGCATGGTGCTGGCGGCCATCGGCGCCCTCGCCACCGTCGCGCCCCTGCACGCGCGGATCGGCGCGCAGCGCATCCTCGCGCCCTGGGCGGGCGCGGAGTGGCCCAGGCGGACCGAGGTGGTGGACGTCACCGGGGCCCGCACGCACCCGCTGGGCATGGCGCTCCCGTTGCGGGCCGCGATCACCCGAACGAACCAGTCGGAGGGCCGGACCCGGGTTGCGGCGCACTTCCGCGTGGTCGGCCCGGGCTACGAGAGCCCGGCGCAGCGTGTGATCCTCCCCGGGCAGAGCCGGCGCGTACGAACGGGCGAAGGGACCTCGGAGCCCGAGTCGGGCGAGCTCTACGAGCAGCTCGTGGACCCGTCCGGCCTGGTGACGCCCGACGCGGGCACCGGCGGGGCCGGAGACGAGATCGCCGAGCTAGAGTACTGGTTCGAGACCGAGGACGATCGAACGGAGCCCGCGCGGGTCGTGCTCGTGCGCCCGCCGGCGGTGGTGGGCGCGACGGGGCGCATCGAGGCCCCGCCGTACGCCGCGGGGGGCGGGAGCGGCGCGCGCCTCTCCGGGGCGCCGGTGCGAACCGGCGCGCTCGACCTGGGTCCGGGCAACGACCCGCGGGCGGTGGTCGGTCCGGTGCTCGCCGGTTCGCGCGTCCGGCTGGAGGTCGCGATCAAC
>CAYWOF010000050.1:0-13004 GCA_964459825.1 uncultured Phycisphaeraceae bacterium
GGCTTCGGGGGGTGCATCGTCGTGCTGGCCCGCCCCGACTCGGTGCCAGCGCTCACCGCCGCCCTGCGCGAGGGATACGCCCGTCGCTTCGAACGCGAAGCCGCCGTGAGCGTCGTGACCGCCGCCGACGGGGCCCGCGCGATCGCCCTCTGACCGCCTCAGTGCGCCGGCGCGGGCGTGTTGGCCTCCCGCCCGCCGATGAGCTTCTTGAGCAGGGGCGTGAGGAGCAGGATCAGCACGCCCGCGCCGATCGACGTCGCCACGAACAGGAAGAAGAAGTCCGCCTGACCGCCGAACTGCCACGGGGTCTTGAGCTCGCCCTTCTCGATCGCCTCGACCTTCGCCGCCACGAGCCCGCCGCCGAGATTGGCGATGAACGAGCTGATGAACCAGATGCCCATGAGCAGCGAGACGAAGCGGACCGGGGCCGCCTTGGTCACGTACGAAAGGCCCGTGGGCGACAGGAAGAGCTCCCCCACCGTGTGCCAGAAGTACGTCAGGAAGATCAGGAGCATCGAGGCCTTGGCCACGTTGCCCTTGGCGATCACGCCCGCCCACACCATGAAGAGGAATCCCAGGCCCAGGAAGATGAGTCCGAACGCGATCTTCACCGGCTGGCTCGGGTTCATCCGGCGCTTGCCCAGGGCCGTCCACATGGCCGCGAACATCGGGGCCATGATGAAGATCAGCCCCGCGTTGATCGACTGGAACCACGTCGCGGGCACCTCGAACGAGCCGAGGTGCCGCTCGGTGTTCTGCTCCGTGAACACGTTGATGCTCGACCCCGCCTGCTCGAAGGCCAGCCAGAAGAACGCGTTGAAGCCCATGAAGATGAAGATCGAGGCCACCGGCCCGCGGTCGCCCTTGGGCTGCCAGAGGCTGAACCAGATCATCAGGTTCACGAACACGCCCGCGATGCCCACTCCCAGGGGCACGCTCAGTCCCCACAACGAGCCGAGAATCAGCGGCAGGAGGGGAAGCACGACCATGGCGAGCGCGGCCATCGCCACTCCCGGCAGGGTCACCTGTTGATCCGTCGGCGCCCGGCTGCACGAGCGGGCCATGCCGGCCGCGGTCGCCGCCCCGGCCACGCCGAGGATCGTGTGGAACAGCCATGCCGGGACCTTCGCCAACTGCTCGCTCACCCACGCTCCCGTCTGCCCGATCCCGTCCACGTGGTAGAACAGCGCGAACGCCGCCGACAACCCGACCCCGATCAGGATGAACGCCGGGGCCAGCCCGCCCTTGCCCGGGGGCGGCAGGCCGATGCCCTCCAGATAGCGCGGCCGGCCCCACGTGTACAACCCCAGGCCCGCCAGCATCCCGACGGCCGCGGAGCCGAAGCCCCAGTGCCAGCCGACGACCTCGCCCAGGGTGCCGCAGACGAACGCGCACAGGAACGCCCCGAGGTTGATCCCCATGTAGAAGATCGTGAACGCCCCGTCACGCCGGGGGTCGCCCTGCTTGTAGAGCTGCCCGACCATGACCGAGACGCTCGGCTTGAAGTGTCCCGTCCCCAGCACGATCAGCGCCAGACCCCCGACGAAGACGCTCATGCCCGTCGCGTTGTGGGCCATGTCGCCCATCCCCGAGATGGCGAGCACGATGTGCCCCGCCGCGATGAGCAGCCCGCCCACCAGCATCGACCGGTGCGTGCCGATCATCTTGTCCGCGATCAGCCCGCCGAAGATCGGGAACAGGTACGCCAGGCCCGTGTACCACCCGTACAGGGTGCTCGCGTCGGCCCGCGACCAGCCGCGCCCGGGATTGAACCCGGTCTCATCCCCCGTGATGGGCCGGATCAGGTACAGCACCAGCAGCCCGCGCATCCCGTAGTAGCTGAACCGCTCCCACATCTCCACCAGGAAGAGCAGGAACAGCCCGGTCGGGTGCCCGAGGAACACGCCGCGGTTCGGGCTCAGGATCGGGCCGGGAATCGTCGGAGGGGTGATCGCGCTCATGCGGGTCCTCATTGCCGGCGACGTCCCCCGGCTCGGGGGTTGGGCCGTCGCCGCTCATCCGTTACATTACCGACCCGCCGCCGGGGTTGCACGCCCTGTCCGGCCGGTCCCGCCCGTCCGAGGAAGCCCCATGCCCGACCCGATGCCGACTCCCGCCCCCCGCCGCTCCCTCCTGGACACCCTCGAGCGCATCGGCAACGCCCTGCCCGAGCCGGCCATGCTCTTCGTCCTCGGGGCCCTCTTCGTCATGGGCCTCTCCCAGGTCGCGGACCACCTGGACTGGTCCGTCCAGAAGCCCACCCTCGTCCGGGCGGTCGAGAATGGTCAGGAGGTCCTCCGCCCCGGCGAGGAGACGGTCCACGCCGTGGGCCTGCTCACCCGCGACGGCCTCGACTGGGTCCTCTCCTCCATGGTCGCCAACTTCACCAACTTTGCCCCCCTCGGCATCGTGCTCGTCGCCATGCTCGGCATCGGCGTCGCCGAGAAGACCGGGGCCATCGCCGCCCTCCTCAAGGCGATGATGCTCGTCACCCCCCAGCGACTCCTGACGCCCACCATCGTCTTCGTCGGCGTCAACTCCAACCTCGCCTCCGACGCGGGGTACGTCGTCCTTCCGCCCATCGCGGCCGCGCTCTACAAGTCCGTCGGGCGCTCGCCCCTCGTGGGCATCGCCGCCGTCTTCGCGGGCATCGCCGGCGGCTTCAGCGCCAACCTCGTCATCTCCGGCACCGACGTCATGCTCGCCGGACTGACGCACGATGCCGCCCGGATCTTCGACCCGGCCTACCAGGTCGACCCCACCTGCAACTACTACTTCATGGCCGTCTCCACCATCTTCCTCACCTTCGTCGGCTGGTTCGTGACCGCCCGCATCGTCGAGCCCCGTCTCGCCCGCAAGAGCCCGGAAGATGGCGGCCCGCCCCCGGCCACGGAGGACCACTCCCACGCCCGCCTGCTCAGCGCCGGCGAGGTTCGCGGGCTCAACGTGGCCGGCCTGACCCTCGCCGCCAGCCTCGCCGCCGCCCTCGCCCTCATCCTCATCCCCGGCGCCCCGCTCCACGGCCTCTCGGGCGATGGCCGGCGCGCCCGCTGGGTCGTCTCCATCGTCCCCCTGCTCTTCTTCCTCTTCCTCGCCCCGGGCATCGCGTACGGTCTCTCGACCGGCGCCCTCCGCGCCGCGACGCCCTCCGGACGCATCGACCGCGGCATCGCGAAGCTCATGGGCCAGACCATGGCCGACATGGGCCCCTACATCGTTCTGGCCTTCTTCGCGGCCCAGTTCATCGAGTACTTCAAGCACTCCAACCTCGGGGTCATGCTGGCCGTGGTCGGCGGGCGGTTCCTCGCCGAGGCCGACATCGGCACCATCCCCGTCCTCGTCGGCCTGATCCTCATCACCCTCCTCGTGAACCTCTTCATCGGCTCGGCGTCGGCCAAGTACGCCTTCTTCGCCCCCGTCTTCGTCCCCATGTTCATGGGCCCGGGCATCAGCCCCGAGCTCACCCAGGCCGCCTACCGCGTGGGCGACTCGGTGACGAACGTGGTCGCGCCCATGAACCCCTACCTGATCGTGATCCTGGTCTTCATGCAGAAGCACATGGCCAAGGCCGGCGTCGGCACCCTCGTATCGCTGATGCTCCCGTACTCGGTCGTCTTCGCGATCCTCTGGACCGCGCTGCTCATCGCGTGGGTGCTCCTGGGCATCCCCCTCGGCCCGGGCGCGCCGCTCCACTACCCGAGCCCATGACACCCGGGCGCTCGCCCACCCTCGCGCCGGCTCCGCCGCCGGCCGGCGCACCGTTGAGCGTCTCGTCGAAGTTCCCTACCTCGACTCACCGATCCGCCTGACCACCTCGTCCGCCAGCGCGTTGGGCACCGGGATGCTCAGGTTGTACTGCGCGATCAGCCACCGGTCCCCGCGCTTGACCACCACGCCCGAGCCGCGGCACTCCCCCAGCTTCTCGTTGTCCAGCAACTCGTCGAACCAGGCGATGCCCGGGACGGGGCCCATGGTGATGCGCCGGTCGCGCGGGTGGTACGTCCATCCCTTGCCCTCGTCGAAGTAGCGCCGGCAGAAGCTCCGGAACTCGTCGCCCACCCAGCGCTCGGTCGCGTCCGTCCCCAGGAACACCACGTCCGGCGTCATCTGCCCGAAGTACCGCTCCATGTCCGCGTCGGCCGCGGCATCGTGGAACGCGTTGAGCGCGCCGTTGATCCCCGCGGCATCCCCCGGCCGCGCCCCCGCGGGCGGCCGCGCCGGAGCGGCGTCCCCCGATCCCCGGTTCTCCGCGGTCGCGGGGGCGGGCGTTCCGGCGCTCGCGCACCCCATCAGGCTCCATGCCACGACCGTTCCCAGCAACGACAGAGCGCACCCTCGGGGACTCATGCTCACGGCTCCTGCGGGCGCTCCGTCACGGGGAAGCGTCCTTGTCGTCCTTCTTGCGCGCTGGCCATTCCTTCCCCAGCCACGACTCGTAGACCGCCCGCTGCATGTCGGACGGCTCCTCGACCCGCGTGAGGCTCCACTTCTCCTTCGGGCGCTCCATCGCCTCGAAGGCGATCTCGCGCAGCACATCGTACCGGAACAGGGTGAGGCGCACGGTCTCGCCGGGCCTGAGCCGCTTGAGGTGCGAGTCGAGATCCGCCCCCGCCACCCGCCGGCCGTTGAGCGCCACGATCGCGTCCCCCGCGATGACCCCCGCCGCGTACGCCGGGCCGTCCGCGCCCACGCTCGAAACGACCGCCAGCCCGTCCCGGGCCGTCACGTTCACGCCGATGTACGCCAGGCCGGCGCCATCCTCCTCGGAGGCCGACGCGTCGGCGTCGTCCTTCTTGGGCGGTTCTTGCTTTCGGCTCAACTCCAGCCCGGCCACGGCCAGCGCGCCCTCGAAGTCCATCGGCTCGACCCCCGCGATGTGGCGCGCGAAGAACTCGTCGAAGTCGCCCCCCGCCGCGCGCTCGAGCGCCCCGATGACATCCTCCGTGGTGTACCCCGGGCCGTCGAGGGGGAACCGCCGGTACAGGTCGCGCATCACGGTGTCCAGCGAGGCCCCGTTGCCCGACCGCCGCCGGACCTCCATGTCCAGCGCCAGGCTCGCCAGCGCGCCCCCGTCGTAGAACGACACGGTGGAGTTCACGCTGTCGGGCGTGGACCGGTTGAACTTCACCCACGCGTCGAAGCTCGACTCCTCCAGGCTCTGCACGCCGGCGCCGGGCCGGTCGCGCCACGCGCCGATGGCGCTGGCCACCGACCGGATGTACTCATCCGGCTTGAGCAGGCCCGCCCGCACCAGCACCACATCCTCGTAGTAGCTCGTCGTCCCCTCCGCCACCCACAGGAGCCTCGTGTAGTTCTCCCGCTGGTAGTCGTACGGCTTGAGCCCCGCGGGCCGGAGCTGCTTGACATTCCACGTGTGGAACATCTCGTGCGAGACGAGCCTCAGGAACCGCTCGTACCGGTCCCGCGTTTCGAACGTCGCCGGCGCGGTCTGCATGATGGTCGAGTTCAGGTGCTCCGTCCCGCCCCCGGCGACGGGCGACACGTGGATCAGGTACACGTACCGCCGGTAGGGCACGTCCCCGAAGATCGCCGCCTGCGCCCGCACGATCCTCGCGAAGTCCTCCGGCATCCGGTGGCGCTGGTCCTCCCGGCCGACGGGCGGCGCGCCCCACACCGCGATCTCGTGCGGAACGCCGTCGACCTCGAACGAGAGCCGCTCCTGGATCCCCGCCTCGATCGGGCTGTCCGCCAGCACGTCGTAGCTGTCCGCGTGGAACGTGCGCGGGTTGGCCGACCGGTCCACGGCCGTCAGGCCCGTCGCGACCCGCCACTCCCGCGGTATGTCCATCGACACCCGCACCGGCCGGTCGCGCAGCTCGGGCGCGTACACGAACACCGCCGCCGGGCTCAGGAACGCGTGCGTGTCGTCCACGTGGCGCGTCCGGTCGCCGATCGAGTTGGCGTACACCCGGTACTCGACCACCACCCCCTCCTCCAGGGTCGCCCCCGCGACCGCGCCGACGCGCCAGGCGCTCTTGTCGATCTTCTCGCACGAGAGCGCCGCCCCGCCCGGCGTCCGCGCCCGCACATCCCGCACCGTGCCCGAGGCCTCCACCAGCGCGTACCGCCCCGGACGCCACACCGGCAGCATCACCTCCAGCGTCGGTCCCGCCACCCCCCGCACCGTCATCATCATCTCGACCATCTGGGTCTGCGGCTCGCGCAGCGCCACGACGTACTCCACAGGCGAGTTGGACTGCGCAGGAGACCGCAGCGCAGTTGTGAGGCACAGAGCTGCGGCTGCGAGCAACGCGTTGGCAGAAGGGCGGGCTGTACTTCCGATCGTCACTGGCCTGGCCATGGGTGCCTCCTACGGCGTCAGTGCTTCGAGGCGATCGAGCCACGAGGCGAAATGGCTGCACTGTTCCCGTAGCCTGTCGAGTCCGATTCGACTGGTGACGATGGGCCCATGTACCGGCTTGCGATAGGGCCGGACGAGGCCGGTGATGCGTCGGGACGGGCAGGTCTCGTAGGCATCGTTGATGGCCTCGGGGCTCCCTGCCTCTTCGAGGATCGCGGCGAACTGCGCCTGCAGCGCCACGAGAGAGGTCGAAGGAACGAGCGGGCCTGTTACGGCGGCAAGGTCGGCGACACTCGCGAACGCCAGTGCTTCGAACTCATGGAGTTGCACATAAGGGACAAGTTGACTGGGGTCGAAGGCCCCGCCGATCCTGTCGCCGATGTCTTCGAGAATCGCTTGTTCAACATGTTGCGCGCGCTCGTGCCACGCGAGCTTCCGCGATGACACGCGTCCGGGCCAGTTGTCCGGCATGGCGTAAAAGTCGAACATAGTCGTGCAATAGCGCCGCTCGTGGAGCGTGCGGATAATATCACAGGCGGTAGCTTCCCACTCCTTTACACCGCCCTGACGGCGATTCCTGCCGGGGAGAACCGCCCACATGTAGATCCCGCGGTACCCGAGGTGCGCAGCAAGCTGATCACGAACAAACGTCTGCTCCGTGGATCCCTCGACGATTGCGACGATTTCAGCCATGCGTCGGTCCCCCGCGCAAGACGTTCTTCTGCCACAGCTCTCCCACGGAGTAGTCATCGAGCCATTGCTTGAGGCTGGCGGGGTCGAGCCGATCAAACTGCGACGCGCCGTCCACGCGGTTCACCGTAACGACGTCCGCAGGCTCGAAGTGGTCTAAGAGATGGGGGCTCTGCGTGCACGCGACAACCTGAGTCCGTTCGGCGGCGGACTTGATGAGGCTTGCGAGGATCGCGATTGCGGAAGGGTGTAAACCCAACTCCGGCTCGTCAATGACAACTGTGGCGGGAGGGAATGGCTGCATGAGAGCGGTGGCCAAGCAGATGAAGCGAATCGTGCCGTCCGAGAGTTGGTGAGGCTGGAAGGGAAAATCGCTACCCCTTTGGCGCCATTCGAGCCGGACCTGTTCATTACCTCCTCGAACTTCCTCGCGCAGAAGAAAATCGTCGAAAAACGGTGCGATGAGTCGAATCGTGTCGCGGATCAAGTCATAGCTGCCGCGATGTGTTGACTGTAGGTGGAGAAGAAAGGCCGCAATATTGGAGGCGTCGTGGCGAAGCCGGTCGCGGTCACGGGCGCTCTGATCCCGGCGCATCGGCGCGACCGAGCTCGTGTCGTGAAAGTGATAGACCGTCCAGCTCGACACCGAGTCGTAGACATGCCAAGGCACGCCGGGGCCCTGGCCGACCACTGCGGGCTCGTTCTGCCGCTTCTTGAGGGTGGATTCCATCACGCCGGAGCCGATGGTCTTGAGGGTCCCCCAGCCCATGCCCCCGGTATGCTGCACACGCTCCGCGGCGATCTGGAGGCTGCTCGGCCCCGCGAGCGCCAAGTCAAACTCGTAGACGTTCTGGCCGAACTCCAGGTGGGCGGATATTTGGCGCGTGACCTTCGGCCCTAGGAAGAAGAAACCATCCGCCCCGCCCTGCTCGTTCACGTACTTCTGGAAGCCCTCATCCGCCAGCGCCCGGAGCATCCGGAAGAAATCCACAAAGTTGCTCTTGCCGGCACCGTTAGCCCCAATGAGCACATTGAGGCTGCGCAGTTCGAAGGCCTGCAGGGACTTGACCGACTTGAAGCCTTCTAGGGTCAGGGACTTAAGTGGCGCGCCCATCAGGTGCTCTCCGTATCGAACATTGCGCGTCCCCCTCTTGATCCTGCGACCGACACCGGCTCAACGCACGAGCCCCAACCGCTCCGCGATCGGGCGCAGCGCCCCGATGCACGTCCCGATGTGCTCCGCCCGGAACGCGTCGGGGTTCGACCCGCCCGCCCCACACAGCGGCGCCAGCTCCGCCACCCCCTTCGCGATGTCCTCGCGGCTCACCGCCGCCGCGAACGCCCGGTCCTTGAGCTTCTTCGTCACGCTCGAGGGCTCCATGTCCGCCAGGCCGTTGGGGCGCACCCTGGCGCACGCCACGATGAACCCCGCCAGCTCATCGACCGCGAACAGGGCCTTGGCCATCGGCGTCGCGCGGGGCACCCCGCTGTACTCCGCGTGCCCCAGGATCGCCGTCCGGATCTCCTCATCCACCCCCCGCCTCTCCAGCTCCTTGACGCCCACGTACGGGTGCTCGGCCGGCGTCGGGTGCTTCTCGTAGTCGAAGTCGTGGAGCAGGCCGCAGACCACCCATCGGTCCGAGTTCGCCGGGTCCAGCCGCGCCGCGTACGCCCCCAGGCACGCCGCCACCGCCTCCATGTGCCCGCGCAACGCCGCGCTGGCGGTCCACTCGCGCATCAGGGCCCGGGCCTCGTCGATGGTCATGGGCGGAGTGTAAACGGTCGCGCCGGGTCGTGCCTGCCCGTCCGGGTATCCTCCGCCCATGCCCTCCCTCGTCTCCCATCTCGAAGCCGCGATCGACGCAACCCGCCTCCCCGCGCGCACGCTCCAGACCGTCCACAACGGCCGCCCCATCTGGGTCCGCTACGACCTCGACGCCGTCCGCCGGGCGCTATCGCGCGATGACCTGGCACGTCGCCCCCAGACCATGTGGCGCTACCGCGAGCTGCTCCCCTGCGAGAACGAGTCCCGCATCGTCTCCCTCGGCGAGACCGTCACCCCGCTGATCGACTGCCCCGCGCTCGCCCGCCGCCTCGGCGTGCGCCGCCTGATCGTCAAGGACGAGTCCCGCCTCCCCACCGGCTCCTTCAAGTCCCGCGGCATGGCCATGGCCGTCACCCTCGCCCGCGAGCTGGGCGTCACCCGCGTCGCCGCGCCCACGGCCGGCAACGCCGGCGGGGCGCTCGCCGCGTACGCCGCCCGCGCCGGCCTCCCGTGCTGGGTCTTCATGCCCGACGACACGCCCCTCGTCAACCGGCTGGAGGTCGCGGCCCACGGCGCCCACGCCTTCCTCGTCAACGGCCTCATCCACGAGTGCGGGAAGATCGTCGCCGATAGCAAGAACCGCATCGGCTGGTTCGACATGAGCACCCTCAAGGAGCCGTACCGCCTCGAGGGCAAGAAGACCATGGGCCTCGAGCTGGCCGAGCAACTCGGCTGGAAGCTGCCCGATGTCATCCTCTACCCCACCGGCGGCGGAACCGGCCTGATCGGCATGTGGAAGGCCTTCGCCGAGCTGACCACCCTCGGCTGGCTCGAGAACGACCGCAAGCCCCGCATGTTCGCCTGCCAGTCCAGCGGGTGCGATCCGATCGTCGCGGCGTTCGACAAGGGCGAGCGCTTCGGGATCGAGCCGGCGAATCCGCACACGATCGCCTCGGGCCTGCGCGTGCCGCGAGCGGTGGGGGACTTCATGATCCTCGACGCCGTGCGCGCCAGCGGCGGACGCGCGATGGCCGCCGATGAGGCGCGCATCACGGACTGGGTCCGCGTCGCCGGCGCATCCGAGGGGCTCGCCCTCTGCCCGGAATCCGCGGCCTGCCTCGATGTCCTCGAGCGTGCGCTCTGTGAGGGCCATATCGGCGCCGGCGAGACGGTCGTGCTCTACAACACCGGCGCGGCGACGAAGTACGTCGAGGCCTTGGCGACGGATCTGCCACGCATCGACAAGGCGAACGTCGACTGGGATCGCCTCGGCGCAGGGGCGCACGCAGCTCGCGGGTAGGCGCCCGCCTCACGGTCCCGACCGCCGCCCCGGCGACTCCTCCGCCTCCGACGGCGCCGGCTTCGCGCCCTCCTCCGCCTTCCGCGGGCCCCCCAGCGTCCGCCGGATGAAGTTCACCTGCAAGTCCTGGTAGTGCCGCCCCCCGATCCCGTGCCGGTTGGGCGGGTAGAACATCATCTCGAAGTCCTTGTTGGCCGTCTGCAGCGCCTGGATCAGGCGGATCGAGTTCTGCGCGTGCACGTTGTCGTCCATCATGCCGTGGATCAGCAGCAGCCGCCCGTGCAGGTCCTTCGCCGCGCCGACCACCGACGTCTTCGCGTACCCCTCGGGGTTCTCCTGCGGCGTGAGCATGTACCGCTCGGTGTAGATCGAGTCGTAGTCGGCCCAGTCCGTCACCGGGGCGCCGGCGATCCCCGCCGCGAACACCTTCGAGTGGGTCATCGCGTACGACGTCATGAACCCGCCGTAGCTGTGCCCGCTCATGCCGATCCGCGCCGGATCGACGAACGGATACGTCGCGCACAACCACCGGATGGCGGTCTCGATGTCCTGCAGCTCCACGACGCCCAGCTGCTTGTACGCCGTCCACGCGCTGGCCGCGCCCTTGCCGCTCGCGGGCCTCGGGTCGGCCCGGAACACCACGAACCCCTCCGACGCCAGCGCCTGGTCCCACGTCGCCCCGCCGCGCCACGAGTCCGACACCGTCGGCGCCTGCGGCCCCGCGTACGTCATGAACCAGCACGGGTACTTCATCGCCGGGTCCAGGTTCGGCGGCAGCAGCACCGAGCCCTCCATCACGAACCCATCCGGCGTCGGGATGCTCACCAGCCTCGACTCGCCGAAGCGGAACTCCTCCAGGTCGTAGACCGGGTTGGTGTCCAGCGTCCGCACCGCCGCGCCGTCCGCCGTCGACCGGAGCGCCCCGCGCGACGGAGCGCCGAAGCTCGACCACGAGTCCGTGAACAGCGACCCGTCCGGCGACACGTCGCACCGGTGCGACCCCGGCTCGGTCGTGAGGCGGACCGCGGCCGCCTCGCCCTCCCTCGGCGCCAGGGCCACGCGGTACAGGTTCCCCGCCAGGTGCGAGTCGCGCGTCCCCGTCACGTACACGTGCCCGTTCTTCTCGTCCACGCGGTTGACCGACCGCACCTCCCACTCCCCCTCCGTCACCGGGCGCTGGAGCGTGCCGTCCCGCGCGTAGTGGTACAGGTGCTTCCACCCGCTCCGCTCGCTCGTGAACAGGAACGAGCCGTCCCTCAGGAAGTGCGGGGCCGGCGGCGTGTCCACCCACGCGCCCGTCGTCTCGCGGAAGAGCTTCCGTGGCTCCCCACCGCCCGGGGCCACCGCCAGCACATCCATCCACGACTGCACGCGGTTCGTGACGTACACGCACGCCGCCGACGAGTCCGGCCACCACCCGACGTTCGTCACCAGGTAGTCGCTGTAGCCCGACAGGTCGGCGTAGCGCGGCTCGCCCCCGGCCACCGTCACCACGCCGACGCGCGCCCGGGGGTTGGGGTCGCCCGGCTTGGGGTACCGCTCCTGCTCCACCACCAGCTCGTCGGGCAGCGTGTTCACGATGGTGAAGACCGGCTCCGGCGACGAGTCGATCTGCAGGAACGCCAGGCGCGTCGAGTCCGGGCTCCACCAGTACGCCCGCCACGACCGCCCGAACACCTCCTCGAAGTACACCCAGTCGTTCTTGCCGTTCCGCAGCGTCGGCGACCCGCCCGTCGTCAGCGCCCGCTCCGTGCCGGTCGTCGCGTCCACCACCCACAGGTCGTTCTCCCGCACGAACGCGACCGACCGCCCGTCCGGGCTGAACGAGGCCATCTCCTCGGCCTGCGGCGTGCTCGTGAGCCGCGTGGCCACCGACCCGTCGAGCCGCGCGTAGTACAGGTCGTTCTCGTGCTCGAAGAGCGCGCCATCACGCTGGGGCGAGAACGTGAAGCTCTGACGCTCCGCCCACGACCGCGCCGTTCGCTCGTCCAGGCCCGGCAGCCTGGCCAGGGCCTTGGCCAGCGGCTCGCGATCGGCCGGTAGGAAGTCCTCCGACCGTCCCGTGCGGGCATCGACGACCCGCAGGCGTCCATCCCGGTTCTGCAGCCAGCGCGGGCCCTGGCCCTCGACCGGGTCCAGCCACGTCCCCCCGCCGGAGGGCGAGCCGTTGAAGTTGCCGCCCGGTGCGCCGCCCAGCACCTGCTCGAAGGTGATGGGCTTCTCGAACGTGCGGTCCTCATCGAGGGCGCGCACCGCCCCCGACAGGAACGGTGTCGCCGAGCCCACCCGCACCACCGGGAAGTCCTCCCCCTGCTTCATCGCGTCATCGAAGAAGTTCCACGCCGTCAGCCCGTCCGCGCCCTGCGGCTCCAGCAGATAGGCCGCCAGCGTGCCGAGCGGCTGGGCGGTGCGGACGACGATCGAGCCCGCGGGCATCAGGCGCGACTCCTCGCGCTTCGTCACCCCCTCGACGGAGACGAGGCGGTGCCTCTGGAACTCGCGCGAGGCCGTGCGCACCCCGTCGATCCGGTACACCTCCAGGTCGAGCTCGATGTCCTCGCGCAGCTGCTCGACCCGGACCCCGTGACGCAACAGGTTCTCCGTCACCCCCGCCAGCCCCGCCGGGTAGATGTACGCGAATGGCCGGGGCACCGACAGGTCCGGGATGAAGCGGGCGATGTGCTCGACCTCGTAGTCCCTGGGCTGGTCCGTCACCCGCGGGCGCCCGCCCTCCACCGGCTCCTCGCCGAAGCCGAGGAGGGTGGCCTTCTGGTCGAACGCGACCTGGCGCGAGCGGAGGATGACCTCGTCACGCCCCGCCCGGCCGTTCCCCCCGTCCGGAGCCGCCGTGTTCTCCGGCTGCACCGCGCCGCCGGCGGGCGCCCGATCGGCCTCGGCGCGCGTCGGGTCGCCGCGTCGGCCGCCCC
>CAYWOF010000051.1:0-12747 GCA_964459825.1 uncultured Phycisphaeraceae bacterium
GGATTCCCATTCGCGCATTGTCGCGCGTGAACTTCCCGCCGAGCGTGTCGGTGGGGCTGGCCGAGTTGAACTGGTCGAGGGTCTCGCCGCCGAGGCCGCACGCGACCAGGTCATCCACCGTGAACTTGATGTGCTGGAGCACCGTCTCCGGGCGCGGGCTCACGGGCTGGTTGAAGCGGACCCCCCGGAGCTCCACCGTGATCTGCGCATCGTCGGCGATGGACTCGAACATCGGCTTGGTCATGTCGACCTTGTAGAAACCGACGCGGACCGAGGCCCCTCGCGGGTCGCCAAGCCCCCGATCGAGGCGGGTTCCCCCCATCGCCACGAAGAGCTCCAGGTTGTGCCCCAAGGGCGTGCGCTCGATGTTCGACGTGTATCGCGCGTCCGACTCGAGGGTCATGGTCGAGCCGTCGCGGGTGGGCCATCGCAGCCTGGCGTGGGGCGGGCGGGTGTCGTCGACCAGCAGCAACGCCGGGACCGGGGCGACGTCCCCGGCGGGTGGTTGCGCGCCGGGGAGGCCCGGAACGGGACCCGCGAGGAGCGATGCCCCGATCACCAGCAGCCTGACAGATGCCATACGGACCATGGGACCGGCTCCGATTGCCCTCCACGATTCGCGGGACTCTATGCGAGCGCCAGGTCCGGCAACCCTTGGCGGGCGGTGGCCGTATGGGCAGCCTCGTGGGCCGGAGGGCCGGTTTGGGAACCGGGCTGGACGTGCCGGGCCTGTTCGTGTAGATTCGGTCGAGCGCTCGCGCGGGGTTGTGGCGCCTACCCGTTTACAGCAGGAGAAGCATCGATGAGCAACGGATTGATGGTGGCCCGGCGCGTGGCCCTGGTCGCGGGAACGGTCTTGGCGGTGCTGGGGAGCAGCGCGGTCGCGGACGAGGATGCCGCGAAGCTGATCGGGCTGCGTCCGCCCGTCCGCGGACCCGTCGTCCAGGGCGTGGCGGCCCTGCGGGCCAACGCGGCCGGCTTCCACGGCGACGCCTCGTTCGAGTCGAAGAACGTGTCGCTGAGGGCGTGGATCCCGCTCAACCAGTTCCCCAACGGGGCCGCCCAGACCTCGGCGGGCGACTGCTGGGGGTACGTGTCCCCGAGCGGGCGCGAGTACGCCATCATCGGGATCCGCGCCGGCACGGCGTTCGTGGAGATCACCAATCCCTCCAGCCCGGTCCAGGTGGGGTACGTCGCGGGCCCGAGCAGCCTGTGGAAGGACGTGACGATCATCGGGCACTACGCCTACACGTGCAGCGAGGGCGGGCAGGGCATCCAGGTCATCGACCTGGCGCAGATCGACTCGGGCGTGGTGACCCACGTGCGCAACGTCGGCGCCAACGGCCACTCCTCGACGCACACGCTCCTCTCCAATCCCGACAGCGGGTACCTGTACGCGGTGGGGTGCAACATCGCCAACGGCGGCGTCGTCGTCTACAACGCGAACGTCGACCCCTCGAACCCGACCTTCGCGGGGCAGTGGTCCACCCGCTACACCCACGAGGCGCAGATCGTCAGCTACACGAGCGGGCCGATGGCGGGCAAGGAGATCTGCTACGCCTTCCCGATCTTCTCCAACGACGGGCTGGACGTGCTCGACGTGACGAACAAGTCCAACATCACGCGCCTGACGATCGGCCAGTACCCCCAGGCCAACGGCTCGCACCAGGGGTGGCTCAGCGAGGATCGCCGGTACCTCTACATCGACGATGAGCTCGACGAGGACGTGGGCGTGACCCCGTCCCTGACGCGCATCATGAACGTGGAGAACCCGGCGCAGGCGACCTTCGCCGGCAGCTTCAGCTCGGGCTCGACGGCCAAGGACCACAACCAGTACGTCAAGGGCCGGTACATCTACCAGTCCAACTACTGCGCCGGGCTGCGGATCTACGACGCGATCGACCCGCTCCACCCCGTCCTGGTCGGTCACTTCGACACCCGGCCGGAGACCAACAACACGAGCTACAACGGCGCCTGGGGGAACTACCCGTTCTTCCCGAGCGGGACCATCATCGTCAGCGACATCAACCGCGGCCTCTTCGTGCTCGATGCGCACTGCTACGCCGACTGCGACCGGAACGACGCGTTGAACATCAACGACATCATCTGCTTCCAGACCAAGTTCGCCCTGGGCGACTCCTACGCCGACTGCGACGAGAACGGCGTGCGCAACATCAACGACTACACCTGCTTCCAGACCAAGTTCGCGACCTCCACCGTCTGCCCGTGAACGCCTGACACGCCACGGAGTCCGACGCCCGGGCCGCACGCCCGGGCGTTTTTCTGCGCACGCGGGGAGGGCCGGCCGATTCGATTCAGGAACCCGATCGGCGCACCGTGATCGCCCCGTTGCTGGTGGTGAGGCTGGACTCGGGCCCGTCCGGCCCGAGGGTGATGTCGGCCCGGTCGCGCCCGTCCCGCTCGACGCGCAGGATGTCGGTGGGGTAGCGTAACGCCCCGTTGCTGGTGCGCAGGCGCACCCGCCCTGCGAACGCGCCCCCCACATCCAGCTCGATCGAGCCGTTGGACGTATCGATGGCGACCGGCCCCGTCGCCCCGGGGTCCAGCCGGACGCGCACGCCGCCATTGGACGAGCTCGCGCGCACGGGGCCCGCGACCCCGTCGAGCACGATGCTCCCGTTGCTCGTGCGGGCCTCGATCGGTCCACTCGAACCGTTGACTTGGATCGAGCCGTTGGAGGTTTCCACGCGGGCGCTCCCGCTCAGACGGGCCAGGCGAACCGCCCCGTTGCTGGTCGCCGCCTCGACGGCGGCCGCGTCCGCGAGGCGCACGATGAAGGAGCACCCCTCGTTCGACCGCCACTCGTCGCCCGGGGGGGTGGCGAAGACCTCGAGCACGCCATCGGGACGGCGATCGACGGTGACGGTCGTCGCCGCCAGCCGCTCCTGCGTTTCCATGCGGAGCGTGGCCTCGACCCGGGCCGAATCGCCGGCGCTCGTGGCCTCGATGGTGATGGCGCCGTTCCGCGCCCGGACGTCCACCCCCTGGTCCGCCCGGTGGGGGGCGGAGGCATCCCGGACCTCCTCGACCAGCGGGGGCCACCCGGCACAGGCTCCGAGCCCGCCCGCGAGTGCGGCGGCGAGGGGAACGAGGACGGCGCGACGCGTTCGCGGGCCCATGGGCAGGGTCCTCCGGGTGGGTCTGATGGTACGGTTGGGAGAATCGCGCGTGCGATGTCGGACCGGCCGGGTCGTCGGGCGATGGACGAATCGTGCGACAGCATGGGATACGCTTCGGGCCCGCGTTGGGGACGCCGTGAGACGCAGGAGCCCCGGATTGACCGATTCGACCCACCACGCCCCGCGGGGCGAGCACCATCCGGAACCCTCGTGGCACCCGGACCCGCGCCCGGAGCTGGTGGGAGACGGGGTGGGGCGCTTCTTCCCTCCCGAGCAGGTTCGCGCGCTCGCCGGGCCGGAAACGCCCGGGCACCCGGCTCCCTCGCTCGCGATGGCGCGCCCGCCGACCCGCCTGGCGCCCCTGCCCGGGGAGTTCCGCGCCATCCCGCGTTTCGCCTTCGACCGGGGGCGCTGGCTGGTACGCGTCGCACTCGACGCCCGGACCAGCGTCTACGGGCTCGGAGAGCTGGCGGGGGGACTGTCGCGGGCCGGCGAGCGAGCCACGTGCTGGAACACCGACCAGTTCGAGTACGACGTCACCGACGAGAGCCTGTACCAGTCGCACCCCTGGGTCCTCGGGGTGCGCGCCGACGGCACGAGCTTCGGCGTGCTCATCGACACGACGTTCCGGTGCGAGTTCGAGATCGACGGGGAGGTCCGGGCGGCGGCGCACGGACGCCCCCCGGCCGTGTACGTCATCGAGCGGGACACGGCGCAGCAGGCGGTGGCGGCCCTGGCGGACCTGACCGGGCACACGCCCCTCCCGCCGCGCTGGGCGCTGGGGTACCACCAGTCGCGCTGGTCGTACGAGCCCGAGGCGCGGGTGCGCGAGCTGGCGCGGGAGTTCCGGCGCAGGCGGATGCCCTGCGACGCGATCTGGCTCGACATCGACTACATGGACGGCTTCCGGTGCTTCACGTTCGACCCGCACAAGTTCCCGAACCCGGGCGCCCTCAACGACGACCTGCACGCCCTGGGCTTCCGGAGCGTCTGGATGATCGACCCCGGCATCAAGGTCGATCCGGCGTACGCCGTGTACGCGCAAGGTCGGGCCGGCGGGCACTTCCTGCTGGACTCGAGCGGGAACGAGTACCACGGGAAGGTGTGGCCCGGCGAGTGCGCCTTCCCGGACTTCACGCGCGAGGCGACGCGCCGCTGGTGGGGCGACCTCTACTCGCCCCTCCTGGCGACCGGCCTGGACGGCGTGTGGAACGACATGAACGAGCCCGCGGTCTTCGACAATCCCCAGAAGCAGATGCCCGAGAGCAACCGGCATCGCGCCGATGAACGCCTGGGCGGGCCCGACACCCACGCCCGGTACCACAACGTCTACGGCATGCTCATGGTTCGCGCGACCCGCGAGGGCATCGAGCGGGCGCGCCCGGGCAAGCGCCCCTTCGTCCTCACGCGATCGAACTTCATCGGCGGGCACCGGTACGCGGCCACCTGGACGGGCGACAACATGTCCACCTGGGACCACCTGGCGTGGTCGATCCCGATGGTGCTGAACCTGGGACTCTCCGGGCAGCCCCTGGCGGGGCCGGACATCGGGGGCTTCAGCGGCGACTGCGCGCCCGAGCTCTTCGCGCGCTGGATGGGGATCGGGTCCCTCCTGCCCTTCGCGCGGGGGCACTCCATCAAGGACTCCAAGGACCACGAACCCTGGTCGTTCGGCGAGGCGGCGGAGGCCACCTGCCGACGGGCCCTGGAGCGCCGGATGCGCTTCCTGCCCTACCTGTACACGCTGGCGCACGAGGCGTCGGCGAGCGGGGTCCCGATCTGCCGCCCGCTCTTCTTCGCCGACCCGCGCGATCCGGCCCTGCGCGAGGCCGACGACGCGTTCCTGCTCGGGCCCGATTGTCTGGTGCGGGCGTGCGTGGAACCCGAGCTCAACGCCGGCTGCCGGGCGCCGTTCCCCGGCGGCGCGGGCGCCTGGCGGCGGCACGAGATCGTCCCGCGCGAGGACGGATCGAGCGACCCGGTGCTGCCCGAGCTCTGGTTCCGCGCCGGCTCGATCGTGCCGCTCGGGCCCGTGATGCAGTTCGTCGATGAGAAACCCTTGGACCCGCTGACGCTGATCGTGTGCCCCGATGCCCAGGGGCAGGCCCGGGGCGAGCTGTACGAGGATGCCGGCGACGGCCTGGAGTACCAGCAGGGGCTGGTGCGGATCACCACGTTCCACTCCCACCGCGAGGGGGACCACGTGACGGTGCACCCCAACCCGCCGTTGGGGCGATTGCGTCCCCACGACCGGGCCGTCGAGGTGGTCGTGCTGCTGGCGAACGGACAGGTGCGGACCGGGAGCGGGCGGGAGGGGAAGCCGGTTCAGGTCACGCTGCAGGCCGGCGACTCATGATCGGCCCGGTCTTCAGCCGACTCGAACGAACTGAGCCATCTCGCAGGGCACGAGCATGCCGTTGTACGTCACGAGGAGCCAGAGCACGTAGTAGCCGGGCGGCGCGATCGTGCCGTTGTCGGGCGCGCCGATGCGCACCTTCCCCGCACCGGACGAAGCGAACGTGAGCGGCACGTACCGCTGGTCCTGGTCGAAGCCGTGGGTCGCGGCGCAGGGGCGCGTGAGGGCGGCCTTGGTGATCGTCGCGCTCGTAGGCGTGAACTCGACTTGGTAGGCCTGTCCGTAGTTCATCTGCGATGGCCAGGCTTGGAGCACGGGCCGAGTTCCGGCCGGAACATCGAGGTACGCGGGGCGGAAGATCTGCGCCGAGTTCTGAGTGTACGGAACCGTGGGCGGCACGGGATCGCCCGACCCGTCGGAGGTGTCCCTCTCGCCGCCCGCCGTCAGCACGCGTCCGTCCGGCAGCAATGCAGCGCTGGAGTGGTAGTAACGCGGGTCGGTCATCGTGACGCTCGTCGGATTCCACTGATTCACGACGGGGTCGTAGATCTCCGCCTCCATGATCGGCTCGGGGTTCGGATTGCTCGGCCACTCATAGCTGCCTCCGCGCACGTTGCCCCCGACCGCCAGCACGGTCTGATCCGGAAGGGCGACGAGGTTGTGGTTGTGACGTCGGAAGTGCATGTCGGGAACGGCGGTCCAGGTCGGGTTCGCGTCGCTCAGCGTGATCCTCGCCGCGGTCTTGACCGCATCCTGATGGACGCCGGGAGCGCCTCCGCCGCGCAAGACCTTGCCCAGCACGGCGTCATACATGACGGCGCTGGCATCCGAGACGCCCGCCAGTGAGCAGTTGATAACCGCGCCCCACTGCCAGGGGCCTCCGCCACTGGGAGGAATCAGGAATCGAGTGGACTGCGTCGGTCCGGCATAGAACAGCCGGCCGTTGGGAAAGCCCGTGGTGGCCGGTGACTGGAACATGAACGGGTAAACGGACTGGTCGAGATCGGCACAGTCCAGCATCGTGAACCCGCTGGTCGACGGATCGAACACCTCGGGGCGAAGGATCGGCACGGCGGTGCCCTGTCCCTGGGTGTTCCAGATCATCTTCTCCCACCCGCCGCAGTTCAGAAGGCGCCCATCCCAGAGCGTCGTGCAAGTGGGATACCAGCGGCGCTTGAGCATGTGGAGCAGGCCGAGCCAGCTCGGATTGGGCGGCGGCGGGATCGCGCCCGGATCGAACCGGTTGAAGTCGTCCGGGGCGATCTGCTCGCCCGGCGGCGGATTCGGCGGCGAGACTGGGTTCCAATGCCCGCTGGCGAAGCCGATCTTGCCCTCGTTCCCGTACTGCGCGTGCCCGCAGCAGAGGAGGTTGGTGTTCGGGTTCGTGAGTTATTGAAACCCCTGCAACGGAGTAGATGGGTTGAACGGTACCGTCCAATCCCACAGGTAGACATCGGTGTACCACGACGGGGGGCTGAAACCGCCGTACTGGTACACGACGATGCGACTGGTGCGGGAGAGGATTGCGTGCACCGCGTTCAGCGGCCACTCGCGCATGACAGGTTCCCAAGTGGCGCCCATGCACTACCTCCATCTTCGCTTGACGACGGCGACGATGGCGCCTACCGCAAAAGCAGCGAGCGTCGGGGGCCCAGGAACAACCGCGACCGAGTCCACATGAATCGGTGATAATCCCTGGTTTGGCCAACCGATGCTGAACTGCAAGTAGACTTGGGTAGGGGAGCCTGCCACGACAGTGGGCAGTGTCGCAACGAGCGCCCCATCGAAAGAAAACTGCAGTTCGGCGCCCATCCGTGCGAAGTGGAAATCATGAAGACCGGGTGACGGTACTATCACGCCGGGAGGGCCACCGGTCCCGTTGGAGAGAGCGAGAAAGGCTGAGGCTGACGAACCTGCCTCGACGTAGCGAAACTGGCCGATCGTCGCGCTTCCGGAGGCCACTGCGAGTGTGATCTGGCGATCTGATCCAGGGATTCGCGGATCCCACCCCGCTCGGACCAGAAACTCGAAATCAGAAATCCCGGCGCCGTTGAAACCGGCGGTCATGTCCGCCGTATTGTAGCCAGCCTTGGGGGCAGATGGGTAAAACAGCCCCGTCACGTTGAGCATGCCGCCCGAGACGTTGTACTCCCAGCGGGATGCCGGCGGCAGCACCCAGTGCGGCGCCAGCTGGTTGCCGTCGAACTCGTCGAGGAACACAGGCTGTGCGTGAAGAGTGCAAGCCGCGAGCGTGAGGACGAGTATCGGAATGACCTTGGACATCGCGGAAGCCCCCTTTCACTGCGTACTACATCACCCCGAGCCTACCACGTACCGACCGCGGACACAAGGCTCTTGGTGCCGAATCCCCGTAGCATCCGCGGTACCGGCATTCGACGGGGGCCCGCCGCTTCAGAGGGCCGTCATGATCCCATCGCTCGCCGACCTTTCGCGCCTGACCGCGGCCCAGACCCGCTCAATCTCCGCCGAGAACCCCGACGGGCGGAAGGGGGGCGGGGCCCAGGCGATTCCGCCGAGTGGCGGCAAGCCCGGCTCGGACCCGTGGTGCACGGAGGCCGCGAGCGAGCTGGGCAAGGGGTGGAAGGTGCGCCCGTGCGCGCGGGACTTCCAGCCCGGGCAGACGCTGGTGCTGGCCGACATCGCGGGCCCCGGCCTCATCCAGCACATCTGGTGCACCGTGCTGCTCGATGTCCACCGCTGGATCACGCTGCGCATCTACTACGACGGCCAGGAACACCCGTCCGTCGAAGTCCCCATCGGCGACTTCTTCGCCAACGGGCTCGACGGGCTCGCACTCATCAACTCGATGCCCATCGCCGTCAACCCCAAAGGGGGCATGAACTCGTACTGGCCCATGCCCTTCCGCGAGCGGATCCGCATCGAGGTGACCAACGATGGGCCCAAGACCATCAACGAGTTCTTCTACCAGATCACCTACGCGCTCCAGGACGTTCCCGCCGACACGGCCTACCTGCACGCCTGCTGGCGCCGGGCGATGACCACGCGCGAGCGACCCGAGCACGTGATCCTCGACGGCGCACGCGGCCGGGGGCACTTCGTCGGCACGTACCTCGTCTGGCACCAGCTCTCCAACGGCTGGTGGGGCGAGGGCGAGGTCAAGTTCTTCATCGATGGCGATGCGCCCGACTCCCCCACCATCTGCGGCACGGGCACGGAGGACTACTTCGGCGGAGCCTGGGGCTTCGTGATGGACCACGCGCGCGACATGCGCCCGACCACGTACTCCACACCATTCCTGGGCTACCCGCAGGCGATCATCGGGCCCAGCGACCGGTCGGAGCAGCGGCTGCAGCCCCGCGTGCCGGCGCACGCGCTCTACCGCTGGCACATCCCCGACCCCATCCGGTTCCAGCAGGACCTGCGGGTGACCATCCAGGCGCTGGGCTGGTGGCCGCACGGCAAGTTCCAGCCGCTCACCGATGACATCGCCTCGGTGGCGTACTGGTATCAGACGCTCCCCACAGCCCCGGCGAGCGTGCCGCGCCTGCCGGGTCTGCAGGACCGTCTCCAGAGGTAGCCCCAGCCCGAGCCCGGCGCCGGCCCGACCCACGGTTCGCTCACCGGAGCCCGCATCGGCCCCGCTCGGGCCTCGGCACACCCTCCACGGGGGTTGCGCATTCTCGCGGTCGGCTACGCTCCTGACCCATGACCCTCGCGTGGCTTCACGACCTGGGCCCGATCGCCTTCCACCTGGGCCCCCTGGCGATCCGGTGGTACGGGCTGTCGTACGCGGCGGGGTTCGTGATCGCCTGGCTCGTGCTCCGCTGGCTGGCCCGGCGCGGCGCCGGGTTGATCCCGGAGGCTCGAGTGGGTGACGCGATCCTGTGCGCCGTCGTGGGGGTCGTGGTGGGCGGACGCCTGGGCTACGTGCTGTTCTACCAGCCGGATCTCCTCTGGTCGGTCTCCGGGGACTTTCCCTGGTGGGGCGTGCTCCGGGTCCACGAGGGCGGGATGGCCAGCCACGGCGGGATGGCCGGAGTCATCGTGGCCGCGTGGGTGATCTCGCGCGGCTGGAGCGACGGGCGCGGCGGGCGGATGGGTCGCGCGCCCCTGCTGCACGTGCTCGACCTGATGTGCCTGGTGGCGCCGTTCGGTCTGTTCCTCGGGCGGATCGCCAACTTCATCAACGGCGAGCTGCTGGGCCGGATCGTCGCCCGGCCCGGCGCGGCGGCGCCGTGGTGGGCGGTCCGGTACCCGCAGGAGCTGATCGAGGGCTACGCCTGCGAGCGCACCCCGGACCAGGAGCGCCTCCTCGGGCAGCTGGCCGAGCCGTTCCGTCCGATGGGAGGCGATCGCATCGACGCGTTCCGCGCCCTCATCACGCGGGTCCAGGCGGGGGACCGGGAGCTGGCGCGCCGGCTGGAGCCTCTCATCTCGGCCCGACATCCCTCGCAGCTCTACCAGGCCGTGGCCGAGGGCGTGGTCGTCGGCCTGGTGGTCTGGATCCTGGCCCGGCGTCCGCGCCGGCCCGGTGTCGTGGGGTGCGCGTTCCTGATCTCCTACGGTGTGCTGCGGGTGGCCACCGAGTTCTGGCGCCTCCCGGACGCCCACCTCGCGCACCAACGGCCGCTGGGGCTCTCGAGGGGGCAGTGGCTCAGCGTGCTGATGGTCGCGGTGGGCCTGGGAGTCCTGGGGTGGATCGGCCGCTCGGGCGCGGGCAGAATCGGGGGGTGGGGGCGGCGGCGTATTCCGGCCGGGCGGGGAGATGGTGGGACGGTGGCGAGAAGCGACCGATAGAGGGAGCGATGCTGGACCTCGGAACACGGAATGAGCAAGCGCCGGCGCCCGCCGAAACCTCGGTCGTGGCCCGGCCCGTGCCGCGCTGGGCCTGGCACCGGCGGCTCTACGACTGGATGCTCCGCTTCGCGGACAGCCGGCACGCGACGCTGGCGCTGGCGATCTTCAGCTTCACCGAGGCGATCTTCTTCCCGATCCCCCCGATCGTGCTCCAGGTCCCGCTCACGCTGGGCCAGCGCCGGCGGGCGTGGTGGTACGCCTGGGTGTGCACGATCACCTCGGTCGCCGGCGGGCTGGTGGGCTACGCGCTGGGCGCCTGGGCGACGGACCTGGGCCTCATGGCCCTGATCGAACGGCTGTTCGGGGAGACCGCGACGACGCACGCAACCGAGACCATCCGGGCGTACGCCGCCAACCTGGTCCTGCTGACGGGCGTGGTGGTGGCCGTGCATCCCTATAAGCTCTTCACGCTGTGCGCGGGCATCGTCGGCGTCCAGTTCGTGCCGTTCGTGGTGGCGTCGCTGGTCGGACGGGCGGCCCTGTTCTACGCCGTGGCGGCCCTGCTCTGGTTCTTCGGGGCCCCGGTGCGGGCGTTCATCGATCGCTACTTCAACCTGCTGACCATCCTGCTGGGCGTGCTGCTGGTCGCGTTCGTCGTCGTCGTCAAGCTGATGTAGGGCCGGAGACGCGTTCGCGCCGCGCGGATTCCCCCGGCCTCGGACAGGTGTGAACCATGAGCGTTCTCGTCACCGGCGGCGCGGGCTACATCGGATCGCACGCGGTGCAGCGTCTCCTGCGCGAAGGGCGCCGGGTCGTCGTGGTGGACGACCTCTCGCGCGGCCACGCCGAGGCCGTCGAGCTCCTGCGCCACGGTCCCGGCGGCGACCTCCTCGCCTTCGAGCGCGCCGACATCGGCGACCGCGCGGCGCTGCGCTCCGTGCTGGCCCGGCACGCCGTGGATGCCGTGGTGCACTTCGCGGCCCTGGCCTACGTCGGCGAGAGCGTCGACGAGCCGCTCCGCTACTACCGCAACAACGCCGCGGGCGCCCTCTCCCTGCTCGAGGCCTGCGCGGAGGCCGGCGTCGCTCGCCTCGTCTTCAGCTCCACCTGCGCCACCTACGGCGAACCGGACGCGTCCAGGATCCCGATCGCCGAGACCTGCCCGCAGCGCCCCATCAATCCCTACGGGCGGAGCAAGCTGCACGTCGAGCACATGCTGGAGGACCACGCCACCGCCTGCCGCCGCCGGGGGGCGCCCTTCGCCTACGCGGCCCTGCGGTACTTCAACGTCGCCGGGAGCGATCGGACCGGGGTGCTCGGCGAGGACCACGAGCCCGAGACCCACCTCATCCCGGTGATCCTGAACGCGACGCTGGGCCGGCGCGAGTCGGTCACGGTCTTCGGGACCGACTACGCGACGCCCGACGGCACCTGCATCCGCGACTACATCCACGTCGAGGACCTCGTCGACGCGCACCTGCGCGTGATGGAGGCCCTCGGGACGGGTGACGCCCGCGTGTACAACCTCGGCATCGGGCGGGGATACTCCGTTCGCGAGGTGCTCGACGCCGCCCGGCGCGTCACGGGAAGGTCCTGCCGGGTGGTGGAGGGCCCGCGCCGGGCGGGCGACCCCCCGCGCCTCGAGGCCGACCCGCAGAAGATCCGGCGTGAGCTGGGCTGGGCGGCCTCGATCACGAGCCTCGATGAGATCATCGCCTCGGCGTGGCGCTGGTTCGAGGCCCATCCCGGCGGGTATCGGGGTTCGTAGCCCGGGGAGCCCGGCCGGCCTCCGGCTTGACGCCACGCGTGCACGCTCGAGGCCGGCCGACCCTCGCCGCACCGGCGTGGCCCTACCCTACCCCATGCGTCTGGTCGTCAGCCCGTACCACCTGACCACGCGGGAGCCCGCGGCGATGGCGTCGCTGCTCCTGGCCGATTCGGTGTGCACGCTGATGCCCGCGCCCGCCGCGACCAACGGGCACGGCGCCCCGGCGCGCGAGGACCTTGGCCGGGCCGTCCGCAGCGTGCCTCGGTACCTGGCCTTCATGCGCTCCTGGGAGTGGACCGTGGCCCTGTGGGAGGCCGGGGTCATCTCCGCGGCGCCCACCGGATCCGACCTGCCGGGGGACCTGCGCGCCGTGTGCGCGGCCGTCGCCCGGGACGACCGGTTCGGGGCGATCCGGCCCCTCCTGCGCCCCGACGTGTTCGATGATGAGGACGCCTACCTGGACGCCGTCTCCCGCGACGTGCTCCGTGGCGGGCCGGACCCCGCGATCCTGCTCCCGGTGTCGGCGGCGATCGACCGCCTCGCGGCCCGACACGGGATGGCCGCCGCCCGGGGCGAGCCCGTGTCCATCGCGCAGCGGGCCGAGGCCCGCATGGCCGCGCCGGTCTTCACCATCATCGTTCCGGTGCTCCTGCGCGCGAGCGCCGCGCGCCTGCTGGAGGCTCGGCGCCTCCTCGCGCCCCAGC
>CAYWOF010000052.1:0-209 GCA_964459825.1 uncultured Phycisphaeraceae bacterium
CGAGGGCGCCCCCGCGCCCGCACCGATCACGCCGATCATGATCTCCGCCGGCTGCTCCACCGCCCGGTTCGCTACCCTCCCGCCCTACGAGGCCTACGAGGACCTCGACGGCGCCCCCCACAAGGGCACCAACGATGGCGAGGTCTTCACCGCCCCGCCCCCGCCGCCCGCCTGCTACGCGAAGGACATCTACAACAAGACCGGCCTCG
>CAYWOF010000052.1:219-12741 GCA_964459825.1 uncultured Phycisphaeraceae bacterium
GGCGAGCGCCTCCTGCGCGATGGCCCCACCGGCGCCGTCGCCTACATCGGCTGCAACACCGGCAGCCAGCCCTGCGGCCTGACGCTCGCCGAGGGCTTCGTCAGGGCGATGTCCACATGGCGGGTCGAGACGGCGCCGGCCATTCCGTTGCAGGCGTCTGCGCCCGGCAGTGGGAACGCGGTGCCATTTGACCCCACGGTTCCACCGCGCCTGGGCGACTGCTGGTCCGCGGCGGTCCTCTACTACTACGACCACGAGGGGCTCGCCACGATCCAGCCCACCGAGAGCTGGTACCCCGCGAGCATCTTCTTCCAGGGGATGAAGTTCATGCTCTTCGGCGATCCGAGCGCGCCGATCCCGGGCGCTCGATAGGCCATGCGTCGGAAAGCGGCCATCCGGTTCCTTGGAGCAACCGCATCAGTGGGGGCGGCCATTGTCTTGCTCGGGTGGACGACGGGCCTGCGTCAGGTCGCGTACAGCGCAACCCTGGGACTCGCGGTGGTCGCGTTCCTTCCGTTCGTCCTGGGATTGCTGGCCATCGGCATCGCCCTGTGTGTGTTCGTTTTGAAGACAGGCTTCGTGGGGCTGTTCCTTGCTTCCGAAGCCGTTGATGTGGTGTCGCCAGTAGCCGGATCGATTGTGGAAGCGACAGCTCCGGGATACTACCGCTGGCTCGTGCGCGTGAGACATCCTGTCGCTCTGGGAGCCGCAGCCGGCACGTTGCTCGGAGCGGTGCTGTTGTTCGGGCTGATCGCGCTGCTGGTGCTCCCCGGCGAGAGTCGTACCACCCTGACCTTGGCACGCGCCGCAAACCGACTCAACGAGCTCCAGACGCTCGGCCGGCTGCCGGAGCCAGACTCTGCCGGTCACCTGAGCATGCAATCCCTGGACCCATCGGGAACGCAGCCCGGCGACGTGCTGCGCGATGGGTTCGGACGACCGATCCGGTACGAGACCGAAGGGTCCTCGATCCTGAAGCGCTACCGGCTCGTCTCGCATGGGTTCGATGGTCGAGCCGGCACATCGGACGATCTGAGGTTGCGAGGCCACACCTTGGCCGCCCGTGCGGCCGGCGCCGTCGGGTCGGCCCTGTTCCGGTTGGCCGCCGCGGGCGAGACCAATCCCAGGATGCGTGACAGGCTGAGGGCGATCGCGGAACTTCGCGACAACCGTTGAGTCAGCGTGATCTCTGATGGGTGATGGATGGCCTTCCTGAGCGACCGCGCCTCCGCGACGCGTCGTCGGGCACATATGGACCGCCGATCTGGCACCCAGCGCACCCCCGACCGGGCGCTTACCGCGTCACGCGCCCACCGCGCCGCTGTCCGCGCCCACACCCATGCCGGTGTGGCGTGGCACCCCGATTGCAAATATAAGTATCTGTTATTCCGCCCCGCACGCCCCCGGGGGGCGATGGCTCGCATTGCGAGTCGCCTCCCGCGCCAAGGAGAAGTCCATGAACTCGATCGGCGCATCGGCCGCCCTGTTCGCCCTGCCCTGCCTGGCTTCGGCCTCGGTGCTGGTTGTGCAATCCCCCGTCAGCGGCGGCGGCGTCTCCCGCGGGTCCCAGCTCTGGCAGGATCCATCCCCGGCCGGGAATGACCTCGATGGCGACTCCGTGTGCTGGGAGGACTTCACGCTCGGGGCGCCCACGACCATCGATCACATCGAGTGGTGGGGCATCGGCGCCTGCGAGCTCGGGTTCCGGATCGAGTTCTGGAAGCAGGACCCCGGCACGGCCGCCTACCAGCCCATCGGCGCGTTCTACTACGGCGGGAACCACGCGATCCAGCCGGAGGCCAGCTTCGACACCACGAGCCACGTCACCTCTCCGGGGCCCGGTGGGATCAACCACTACGTCCTCGACCTGGCCACGCCGGTGACCCTGGCGGCGAACACGGCCGCCAACCCGCGCTGGTTCATCGCCATCATCGGACTGACACACCTGCCGTACCAGACCTGGAACTGGGCCCAGGGCACCGGCGGGAGCAACCGCACGTTCCAGTTCGTGCGCGGCGGGACGGGGGGCGGCGGAAACCTCTTCCGGATCCTCCCCGAGGGTCGCGCCATGGAGCTGGAGGGCCTGGGCCCCTGCTACCCGGACTGTGACGGCTCCGGGACGCTCAACGTCAACGACTACATCTGCTTCCAGACGAAGTTCGCCCTGGCCGATCCCTACGCCGACTGCGACCAGAACGGCGTGCGCAACGTGAACGACTTCATCTGCTTCCAGACCGCCTTCGCCCTCGGATGCCCGTGATCCCGGCCCCCCGAACCGCCGCGCGCGGGTCACCCGTTGCCCCGGGCGCGCCGCACCCACGGGCGCTGCACGGTGTGCGCCGGCACCGCCGTGGGCGTCGCCCGGCGCGTCGCGATCAGCCCCCGCGCCCGCAGGCGCGTCAGCCCCGCCTGCACCGCGCTGCGCGACAGCCCCGTGGCGTCGGCCAGCGTCTGGTGGCTGATCCGAACGGGGCGCGCCGGATCCTGCGGCGACCGGCGCCACAGCGCCAGGTACACCAGGAACGCCGACGGTCGCTTGTCGTGGCCCACGAGGTCGGGCATCAGCGTGTCGAGCACGTACGGGTCGAGCGACGGCACCGGCGGGGCTGGCAGCATGATAAACGGTATACCGATAAACGCTAGAGCGGCGAGCGACGCGATCTCGTGGGCGGGGCGCGCCGCGCCCTCGACAAGCCGCGATCGGCGGGTATGTTCATTGGAGTGCCCGGCCCCGCCGTGCGACCCGACCCCCGAAGGAGATCGCCATGATCCGCTCCGTCAAGTTCCTCGGCATCCCCGTGCGCGACCAGGACCGCGCCCTCGAGTTCTACACCAAGATCCTCGGCTTCTCGATCGTGACCGACCAGGAGTTCGACGGCAAGCAGCGCTGGATCGAGGTCAAGCCGCCCAAGGGCGAGACCGGCATCGCCCTCTTCACGCCCCACGGCCAGGAGGACCGCATCGGCACGTTCGTCAACACGTCGCTGGCCTGCGACAACGTCGAGAAGACCTACCAGGAGCTCAAGGCCAAGGGCGTCGAGTTCCCCACGCCGCCCACCAAGCAGCACTGGGGCACGTACGCGGTCCTCCAGGACTCGGAGGGGAACCAGCTGGTGATCGGGAGTGTCTGATCGCGGGCCTCACGACGCACCGCGTGCTCCCAGCACGCCCAGCACATCCGCCTGCTTGTCCGCGTGGTAGCTCGAGCGCACCAGCGGGCCGCTCTCGACGACCCCGAACCCGCGCGCCAGCCCCTCGGAGCGGAAGCGATCGAACTGCTCCGGGGTCACCCATCGATGGACCGGGAGGTGGGTCAGGGTCGGCCGGAGGTACTGGACGATGGTCAGGATCAGAACCCGGTCGTGAGCCGATGGTTCATTCCGGCCATAGCGGGTGAGGGAACGACCGTGGGCGAGAATGGCGATGAGACGGGGCGACCTGGTCGATCTTGGTCGCGCGGTGGCACCCGCCGGGCGTCTGCGGCACCTTACGCCGACCGGCGGAGGGCGGTTGTGCGGATGTAATCGGAAAGGCTGCGGAACCCTTCGCGACGAGCTGATTCCTCGAGCCGCATCTTCTCGTCGGCGGTCAGTCTGATATTGACCTGCTGCTCGCGTCGACCTTCGTCAACCGCCAACGGGACCTTCTCGCCGTCTTCCAACATCGACGCGAGCATCGTGATGATGAGCCCTAGGAGCTCCTTGTGGCAGTCCCTCACTGTCCTGCCGTGTGCTGTGGCGTAGGGTAGTTCCAGACACTCGCCTTCGTACCCACCCTCAGGGCATGGAGAGAAACGAACCGTGTAATGGGGTGCAAGCTCTCTGGCGCGGGAGAGGATTGCAGGGTCAAAGGGCCGGCGGATCCAGGCCTTACTGCTTCGAGCCCGATGAGCCTTGGCTCTTCCGGAAGTCTTCAATTGCTTTGTTCGCGATACGGTCATAGACGCGCTTGCACCTGCCTCGATGCACCACGATTACCACGATCGGCCGGCCGGGCCCTTTGAACACATGGTGCGAGCCTGTGACGTGATCGAGGTGCCAGCCGGCGCGATCGAGCTTGCCTCGGAGGTCTCTGAACGGAACATCTGCAGACATTCCCAATGTCTCCCGCCCGTTCCGCGCCGAGGCGCAGAGGGACAACCGTGGCACCCGACCGGGCACCACAGCTCTCTCTCCACTCCAGCGGGCTCGGCGGGAGACCACGAGTCCCCGACAGTAGGCCCTGCGAGCCTGAGTATACCAAGCGCTATACGCTTGTCAACACGACGTGGCCGCCTTGCAGGATCGGTCAAGACGAGCTCAGTCCACCCGCCTGCCGGTCCGCGTGGTAGCTCGAGCGCACCAGCGGCCCGCTCTCGACGACCCCGAACCCGCGCGCCAGGCCCTCGGAACGGAAGCGATCGAACTGCTCCGGCGTCACCCATCGATGGACCGGGAGGTGGTTCAGGGTCGGCCGGAGGTATTGGCCGATGGTCAGGATGTCGCAGGACGCGGTGTCGCGGTGTCGCGGTGTCGCGGTGTCGCGGGCTGGCGCGGCGCTCGACCCCTTGATATCCGGGCACCTGGACACCTGGGTCTCACGCTGCACTTCATCCATCAGGGCCAGCACCTCGTCGTCGCGCTCGCCGATCCCGACCATGATGCCCGTCTTGGCCACGCACCCCTGCTCCTTCACGCGGCGCAGCAGCTCCAGCGACCGGTCGAACTTGGCGCTGGGGCGGACCGCCGGGTACATCCGGCGCACCGTCTCGAGGTTGTGGTTGATGATGTGCGGCCGGGCGTCGATGACCATCTGGAGCGCCGGCCGGTTGCCCTCGAAGTCCGGGATCAGCACCTCGATGGTCATGTCCGGGCAGGCCTCGCGCGTCCGCACGATGGTCTCGGCCCAGATCGCCGCTCCGCCATCGGGCAGCTCATCGCGGTTGACGCTCGTGATCACAACGTGCCGAAGGCCCATGAGGGCGAGAGAGTCGGCGACGCGCCGGGGCTCATCCCGGTCCAGCGGCCCGGGCCGGCCGGTCTTCACATTGCAGAAGCCGCAGGCTCGGGTGCACGTGTCTCCCAGGATCATGATGGTGGCGACGCCCCGGGCCCAGCACTCGCCCATGTTGGGGCATCCGGCCTCCTCGCAGACGGTGTTCAGGCGGTGCGCATCCATGATCCGGCGCAGGCGGAGGTAGCCCTCCCCGCCGGGGACCCGGGCCCGCAGCCACGGGGGTTTGCGGGGGTTGACGAGCTGTTCGGGTCGCCCCGACCGGTTGTTCAGGATCAGCTCATCCAGGCGGACGAGGGGCCGGTCGATCCGCCGGAGAGGGTCGCCACCGGCGGGACGCGGGTGGCGGGCCAGCGTGCGGACGGCGGTGGAGCGCAAGTCCTGCGCCATGGCCGTGGCTGGGGGGAGGCTCTCCGCCCCTGGGGTCGAATCGTCCGGCCGGGGGCGGGGGTTGGCCGACTGGGTCACGCCGTACTGTAGAAGGGGCGCTCGATCGGACATGGTGTCGGGCCGGATGAGCCGATAAGACCCGCCCGCGCCCGGCCAAAGGCCGGGGCCCGGGTAAACGGGCTCGCCGGAAGGACCGATCCACTTCTACAGTCGGGGCCCTCCGGCCGACGAACCGGCCCGCGTGCTCGAGCGTTAGGTGCATGGTCTGACAACGGTTTGACAGAAGAAGGGCGGTTGGTAGCTTGGCACGGTCGTACCCGAGCAAGGCCTGGTCACGACCCTGCACGGAGGCTCGGTCGCGCCTGTCCGCCGGGGCGTTGGGAACGAGAACGGGGCCGGGGCGCGTCCGCTCGGGGCGCGCGCGGGGGACCCAGATCAAGCAAGGAGCGAGGCCGTGAGGCAGGTTCAACCTTCGCGTCGGCTCATCGGGCGTGGGGCACGGATCGGGAGGGCGCGCCGGCGCCGGGCCCTTCTGGCGCTGGGTGCGCTGGGCTCGCCCCTGCTCCTGGGCGGCTGCCAGGAGACGGACTCATTCCTCTTCGACCAGAGCTTCGTGGGGCGCTGGGAGTACACGCCGGCGACCACGCCCATCCTCACGCGGATCTCGAGCATCGAGGGTCCGGCCGACGAGTACGTCGAGATCGAGGATGTCCAGCCGCAGGACCTCATCCCCGAGATCGGGGCCTATCGCGTGGGCGCGGGCGACTCGGTGCTGGTGACGCTCTACGACCTGCCCCGCGAGGGTGAGCAGGCCCAGTACGAGCGGATCCTCGACTCGCGCGGGATCATCGAGCTCCCCCAGATCGGCGAGGTCCGCCTCAACGGCCTGACGGTCGAGCAGGCCAAGGCGGCGATCGCGCAGGCGGTCGAGGATGCCGGCCTGCTGGCCGACGCGATCGTCGACCTGCTCGTGCGCGACCAGCGCCAGCAGCGGTTCAGCATGTTCGGGGCGGTGGGCGGGGCCGGGCAGTTCTTCATCCCGGAGCCGGACTATCGCCTGCTCGACGCCATCACCGCCGCGGGGGGCATGGCGGAGGCGGGCGAGTACCTGTACGTCATCCGGCCGATCCCGCTCAGCGCGGAGGCCGGGGGCGAGTCGCCGCGCGCGACGCCGCCCGATCGCGGGGGGACGGCGCCCCAGCCGAATCCCGAGAACCTCATCAACCTGATCGAGGACCTGTCCAAGCCCAAGCCGCCGCCGGGTGGCGGTGGGGGGGGCGGGGGGTCGCCGGGCGTCCTTGCTTCCGGAACCGGCCAGCCTCCGGGCGAGCCCCCGATCGGGCTGGTCGAGCCGGGGGCGTCCCCCGAGCGGGCGCAGCCCGAGGCGCCGGCGGCGCCGGGGCCCGACACCACCTGGGTCTTCCTCAACGGCGAGTGGGTGATGGTCAAGCGCGCGGGCGGTCCGGCCGGTGCGCCCGAGGCGGGCGAGGCCCTGGCCACGGGGCAGCCCCCGGAGGACCTCGTCACGCAGCGGGTCATCCGCATCCCCATCGAGGCGCTCGTGGCGGGCGACGCCCGCTACAACATCGTGATCCGTCCGGGCGATGTGGTGCGCGTGCCCCCGGCCCCGAGCGGCACGGTCTTCATCATGGGCAAGATCGCGCGCTCGGGGGCGTACAACCTCTCGGACCGCCTGACCCTCAAACGCCTCATCGCCTCCGCGGGCGGCCTGGGACCGGACGCGATCCCCGAGCGCGTGGACCTGACGCGCATGCTGGGCAACGACCGCGAGGCGACGATCCGGCTGAACGTGCGGGCGATCTTCGAGGCGACCCAGCCCGACTTCTACCTCAAGGCCAACGACCAGATCGTGGTGGGCACGAACTTCTGGGCCCTCCCGCTGGCGGTGATCCGCGGCGGCTTCCGCTACAGCTACGGGTTCGGGTTCATCGCGGACCGGAACTTCGCGAACGACATCTACGGTGTCCAGGACGTCAACCAGATCGGCCAGTAGCCCGCGCGGGGGCGCGCCCGGGGGCGGTGGGGCGCGTCTGAACCGGCGCCCGGGCGAAGACGTAGAAGCCCGGCAGTCGCGTGCGAGACACGGAGGCGCCGGATCGTGACCACGGTTTCGACAGCCCCGGCGAGACCGGGGGAGGGGGGAGCGGGCGCCCGCGCGACGGACGCGCGCGACGAACCCCGCGTCCTCGGCCTCCTGGCCCGGGGCGCCCTGGTGCGGACCGGCCTGCTGGCCCTGGCCTTCGTGCTGGTCTTCTGGCGCTGGTTCCTGAAGCAGGGCGAGCACAGCTGGACGGCGGTGGACGACTGGGGCCACGCGTTCCTGGTGCCGCTGATCAGCGGGTATCTCGTCTACCAGCGCCGGCACGAGCTGGCGGCCATGCGCCCCGAGGTGTTCTGGCCGGCGCTCGCGCCCTTCGCGCTGGGCATCCTGAGCTACTTCTTCTTCGTCGTCGGCTTCCCCAACCACATGTTCCAGGGGTTCGCGCTGGTGCTGACGCTCTTCGGGCTGGTGCTCCTGCTGGTCGGCCCGCGGATGATCGGGCCGCTGTTCCTGCCGATCGCGTACCTCGGCTTCGGGGTCACCGTCGCCGAGATGGTCATGATCGAGCTGACGTTCCGGCTCCAGCTCGTCGCCTCGGCCGGGGCGTGGATGGTGCTCAACGTGGTGGGCTGGCCGTTCGGGTTCAGCTGCGACCTGGCGGGCAACACGCTGAACATCATCACCTCCAACGGGTCGAGCGTGCCCCTCAACGTCGCCGAGGCCTGTTCGGGGATGCGCATGGTCGTGGCGTTCTTCGCGCTCGCGGTCGCGACGGCCCTGCTGGCCTGCCGGCACTGGTGGCAGCGGGCGGCGCTGCTCGTGCTGGCGGCGCCGGTGGCGATCACCGTCAACATCGCGCGCGTCGCGGTCCTGGGCGTGCTCTCCCTGTGGGACGCGGACCTGGCGGCGGGCCAGGCGCACACGCTCATCGGGACCCTGCTCCTCATCCCCGGCCTGGCGCTCTTCCTGCTCGTGGTGTGGGTGCTGAACCGGTCGGTGCGCGAGGCGGCCCCGGGGCTCGCCGGCGCGGGGGGTGGCGCGTGACGGCCCGGTCTCCCGCCCGGGTCGCGTTCCTGGCGGCGCTGGCGACGCTGGTCGTCGCGGCGATGGGCATGGAGACGGCGATCCGGGCGTTCGACCTGTACCTGCGCAAGAAGCCCATCGACGCCGCCGACGGGCGCCTGCTCCGGGCCCTGCCCACCGAGACGGCGCACTGGCGCCGCGAGGGGACGGACGAGCTCATCAAGGACCCCGAGACCCTGAAGGTGATGGGCACGGAGAACTACGTCACGCGGCGCTACGTGCGCAAGGACGGGCCCGACCCGGCGCGCCCGGCGATGGTCGAGCTGCACGCCGCGTACTACACGGGCAAGATCGACACGGTGCCGCACGTGCCGGAGCGGTGCTTCCTCGGCGGGGGGATGACGCTGCTCGGGGGCCCGTGGATCGTGGACATCCCGGTGGACGCCTCCGGCTGGAAGGTGCACCCGGAGGCGGACGCGTCCGAGCGGGCCGAGGGCCGGGTGCTGGCGACGCGTCTGCCCAACGAGTTCGCCAGCGCGCCGGGCCTGTACGTGCGCCTGCCGCGCGACGTCGCGCCCGAGCGCCCCCTGGCGCTGCGGGTGAGCCGGTTCGCGGACCCGACGGGCCGGGAGATCTACGCGGGCTATTTCTTCGTCGCCAACGGGGGCTGGGTGCCCAGCGCCGACGGCGTGCGCCTGCTGGCGTTCAATCTGACCAACGACTACGCCTACTACATGAAGGTCGAGTTCCGGTCCCTGACGCCCATCGGCGGGCCCGAGGAGCTGGGTGCGCTGGCGGGGTCGCTCCTGGACGATCTGCTGGGCGAGCTGATGCGCTGCGTCCCGGATTGGACGCTCGTCGAGCGCGGGCTCTACCCGCCCGACAACCCGCGCCGGGGGCGCTCGCCCGCCCCGTAGCACCCCCCCACCGGCCCGCTCCGGGCCAAGGACGAAAGCATGGCCTCCCGCGTCAACACCCGATTCGTGCTGATCCTCTCCGGCGTCCTCGTCGGCGCGCTCGTCATCGGCGCCGGGCTCTACGCGCTCACGATCCTGCGCTCCGGGGAGCGCCTGGTGCGCCAGGGAGACGCCAAGGCCGCCGCCGGCGACTTCGAGGCCGCGGCCAAGCTGTACTCCAAGGCGGTGAACAAGGCGCAGCTCAACGTCGAGTGGCTGACCAAGTGGCGCGACGCGCTGATGCGCAAGACCCCGGCGACGCAGACCATCTACGAGGACGACTACCGGTGGCTGATCCTCGCGACCCGGCAGCTGGCCGTCGCCAAGCGGACGGACGTGGCCGCCCACCGGGAGTACCTGCGGGCGCTCCTGGACGAGGCCCAGTTCGCCGCGACGGCGCGCGAGCCCTGGGACCGCCTGGCCAACGAGACGGCGGGCATGCTCCGGTACTTCGAGGGATCGGCCCCGACGGGGGACTGGCCCACGCTCCGGCGCTTCCGCGGGCTGGCCCTGGCGGCCATCTTCCTCAACGGCATGGACATCGACGCGGTGCAGCGCGACCTGGCGCGCGAGGACCTGGAGGCGGCGCTGGGCGCGGATCCGGCGGACGCCGAGTCCGGCGTGGCCCTCGCCGACTGGCACCGGGAGATGGCGGCGCAGGCTCAGCGCGCCGGCCGGGCCGAGGTCGAGGCCGGGCACGTGGAGGCGGCGGCCCGGACGCTCGAGGCCGCCCTCGGCACCAGCCCGAACGACCCGTCGCTCCTGGTCACGCGGCTGATCCATCGCGCGCGGGATGTGGAACGCGCCCTCGATCCGGGACGCCCGACGGCGGAGCTGATCGCCGCGCGGCGCGCGGGGATGGAGGCGCTGCTCCCGGAGCTCGACGGCACGCAGGAGCGCATCCTGGCCGAGGGAGCCCCGGCCATCGGCCTGCCGCTGGTGGGGCGGTTCCTCGTGGCCGCGGGCGCGATCGACCCGAAGACGGCCGAGGATCGCGTGCTGGCCCTGCTGGACCGGGCGATCGCCGCGCGCCCGGACTCGACGGAGCTGCTGTTCGTCAAGGGGCGTCTGCTCAACACCATCGGGCGTCACGCCGAGGCGATCCCGGAGCTCCAGCGCGTGGTGGAAACGGCGCTCAAGCCCGTCAGCCTCGACGGGATGAAGGTCTTCGGCCTGCGCCGGGAGGCGATCTTCCGCCAGGCGTGCGCCTCCTACTCGCTGGTGGGCAGCGCGCCCGACGAGGCGGCCCGCGCGGCGCCCCTGGCCCAGGCCAAGCGGTACACCGCCGAGCTCGAGAAGCGCGTCCCGAGGGATGCGCCGGAGCTGCTCTTCCTGCGCGCCAAGGAGGCGCTGGCGCGCGGCGAGCTGGCGCCGGCGCAGCGCGACCTGACGGAGTTCAGCCGCGTCACCGGCGACCGGAGCCCCGACGCGCCGGAGGTGCAGTCGCTGCTGGGACAGATCGCCCGGCGCCTCAACCAGCCCGGCCGGGCGCGCGAGGCCTTCACCCGGCTCGTCGAGATGCGCCCCGACGCCGTGGGGGCGCGCCTGGCACTGGGCGAGGTCCTCTCGGAGCTCAACGAGCGTGAGGCGGCGATGCAGCAGTTCCGCGCGGTGCTGGACCTCGACCCGGCCAACGAGGTCGCCCGGGCCCAGTACCAGGTCCTCACCGGCCAGGAGCTCGGCACCGCCGCGGGGATCGAGGACGCGATCACGCGCGTGATCGTCGAGGCCGAGAACGCCCGGCGCGGCGGGCCCAGCGCCCCGCCCGACGACCTGCGCGCCGTGCGCCTCGTCGAGGAGGCGCTCCCCGCCAACGCCCACGAGCCCCGGCTCGTCGAGTACCTGGCCAACCTGAAGCTCCTGCTCAACGACCGCCCGGGCGCCCTGGCCGCGCTCGACGCGGGCCTGGGGGCGCACCCCGAGCATCCCCGCCTCAAGGCGATGCGCCGCGGCATCGAGGCGGGGTCCTCGCTCGAGAGCGCGCTGGCGGCGATCGATGAGACGTTCGCCGGCGACACGACCCCCCGGGCCCAGCTGGAGCGCACGCTCGCGCGGTTCCGCGCGTACCAGTCCTACAACCGGCCCGACGAGGCCGCGGCCGAGCTGGCCCGGGCCGCCGAGATCGCGCCCACCGACGGGCGCGTGGTCGAGATCCAGTTCGTCCGGGCCCTGGGGCGCACGGACCTGGCGGAGGCCGAGCGCCTGGCCGCGCTGGCGACCGAGCACGACCTGGATCTGGCCGGCGGCGCGACGTTCCGGGCGCGCCTCCTGCTGGCGTCCAACGACCCCGCCAAGATCGCGGAGGCCGCGGCCCTCCTGACGCAGGTCACGGGGGGCGGGAACGCCAACGCCCCGACGTGGCAGCTCCTCGGCGCCGTGCAACTGCAGCTGGGGCAGGCGACGGCGGCGGTGGACTCGTTCCGGCGGGCCCACGACATCAATCGGTCGGACGTGGGGCTGACCAAGTCCTACATGGCGGCGCTGGTCCAGGCCGGACGCGAGGCCGACGCGTTGGCGGTCGCGCGGGCGTCGGAGATCTTCGCACGCCACGATCCGGAGTTCCTCAACGCGTGGCTGACGCTGGAGGCCCGCGCGGGGAACGCCGGCGTGGCCCTGGCGCGGCGCGAGGCGACATACCACGCACGCCCGGACGACCTGGGCAACACGGCGGCCCTCGCCGGGCTCTACCTCGACGCCCGCGAGTGGGACAGGGCCCGCGCCCTCATCGACACGCTCAAGGCCAGGGAGGACACGCTCCGGACCGTTCTGCTCGACGCCCGGTGGCACGCCGACCGGGGTGACCTCGACAGCGCCAAGGCCGCCTTCGTGGAGCGCATCGGGCGTGCGCGGGCCCGCGCCGAGCCGGGAGCGACCCCCGGCGCCGCGCCGGGCGCGCCGGCCGAGGCCTACGCCGTCTTCGGGCAGTTCATGATCGAGCGGGGGCGCACCGAGGATGGCCTGGCCGCGCTCGACGAGGCGGCCAAGCTCCAGGACCCGGCCACGCGCCCCGTGGACCTGCTCCGGGGAGACCTGCTGTTCCGCATGGGGCGCCTCGAGGAGGCCGAGCGCGCCTACCGCGGGATGCTCGACGCGGGGGTG
>CAYWOF010000053.1:0-12699 GCA_964459825.1 uncultured Phycisphaeraceae bacterium
ATCGTGTACGCCGACTGGCCGGGGCGCAGCCCGCAGGACGTGGACGACCAGCTCACCTACCCGCTGACGACGAGCCTGACGGGCACGCCCGGGGTCAAGGCGATCCGGTCCATGTCGGGCTTCGGGTTCTCGATGGTCTTCGTCATCTTCCGGGACGGGATCGACTACTACTGGGCGCGATCGCGCGTGCTGGAGCGGATGAACGTGGCGCAGCAGCGCCTGCCCGCGGGGGTGACGCCGGTGCTGGGCCCGGACGCGACGGCGCTGGGGCAGATCTACTGGTACACGGTCGAGGGGGAGGGGTTCGACCTGGCGGAGCTCCGCTCGATCCAGGACTGGTACGTGCGGTACCAGCTCAACGTCTCCGAGGTGGCGAGCATCGGCGGGTTCGTCCGCCAGTACCAGATCGACCTGCACCCGGACCGCATGCGGGCCCACCGTGTCACGCTCATGGACGTGTACGACGCGGTTCGCCGGAGCAACATCGACGTGGGGGCGAAGGTCGTCGAGGAGGGGGGCGTCGAGTTCTTCATCCGGGGCGTGGGGTTCATCAAGACCGTGGAGGACCTGGAGCGGGTGGTGATCCGGCAGGAGGGCGGCACGCCGCTCTTCCTGCGGAGCGTGGCGACGGTCCAGCTCGGTCCGGACTTCCGGCGCGGCGCCCTGGACAAGGCGGGGGTGGAGGCCGTCGGCGGCGTCGTGCTGATGCGCTACGGCGAGAACCCGCGCGAGGTGCTCGCGCGCGTCAGGGCCAAGCTGGCGCAGCTCGAGCCCGGTTTGCCGGCGAAGACGCTCGCGGATGGGCGTACGTCCAAGGTCGCGATCGTGCCCTTCTACGACCGCACACGGATCGTGGACGAGACGATCGGCACGCTGCGCGAGGCGCTCCTCGAGGAGGCGGTCATCGCCGGGGGGATCATCCTGTTCTTCCTCCTGCACCTGCGGACCACCGTGGCCGTGCTCCCCACGCTCCCGCTGGCGATCGCGGGCTGCTTCATCCTGATGTACGTGCTGGGCGTGGACTCGAACATCATGTCCCTGGCGGGCCTGGCGATCGCCATCGGGGACGTGGCCGACATGGGCATCATCATGGCGGAGAACATCTACCGGCGCATCGCCCAGGCGACGGAGGAGGAGAAGCGGGCCAAGGGTCATCTCGGGCTGGTCTACGAGGGTGCCACGGAGGTGGCCGGCGCGATCGTCACCGCCGTCACCAACACGATCGTCTCGTTCATCCCCGTCTTCTTCCTGACGGACCAGGAGGGCAAGCTGTTCCGCCCGCTGGCGTTCACCAAGACCTTCGCGATCGGCTCGTCGGTCGTGCTCGCGGTCACGGTCGTCCCGTTCCTGTGCTACCTGCTCTTCCGTCCGGGGCGTCCGCGTCGCACCGCGACGCTCGCGACGGCCGGCGCGGTCGGCGTGCTCGGGGCGCTCGGGACCCACCTCGCCTTCAGCTGGGGGCTGGACGGGGCGGGCGCGCGGGGGTGGCTGATCGCCGGGGCGGTCGGCGTCGGCGTGGGGCTGGCGGTGCTCCGCATGGCGCGCGAGCGGTTCGTTCCGCTGGAGGCGAACCCGGTGTCGCGCGTGATCGCCCGCGCGTACGTCCCGACGCTCGGGTGGATCCTGGACCACAAAAGGGTCTTCATGGCGGCGCCGCTGCTGATCCTCTTCCTGGGCATGACCGTCTGGCTCGGCGTCCACCGCACGCTGGCGCCGCTCGAATGGACGGTGAACCTCTTCGCGCACCAGCAGGCGTCGCCGGAGCTGCGCCGGCTGATGTACGCGCCGCCGGAGGGGGACGTCGTGCGCCCGCTCCTGGAGCTGGACCACCTCCGGTGGCAGGTCGTCCGCGATCGCGGGGGGGGCGAGCGTTTCCGCATCGCCTGGCGGCGCCAGGACCCCGCCGAGCGCGACGCCGAGACCGCGGCCGGGGTCTCCATCGTGCGCGAGGGCCGGGTCCTGCCCGGGCTGGGGCGCGAGTTCATGCCCCCGCTCGACGAGGGCTCGTTCCTCTACATGCCCTCGCTCCTGCCGCAGGGCTCCCTCTCGCAGGCCGTGGAGGTCAACAGCCGCCAGGACCTGGCGATCGCCGGCATCCCCGAGGTCGAGTCCGTGGTGGGCAAGATCGGGCGGGCCGAGTCCGCCCTCGACCCCGCGCCCATCGGGATGATGGAGTCGATCGTCATCCTCAAGCCCGAGCGCGAGTGGCGGACGGTCGGGGTGGACCGGTTCTTCTCCGGCTGGCCGCGCGCGGTCCGAGCGCCGCTGTCGTGGGTCTGGCCGGAGCGCCGGCGGATCACCAAGGCCGAGATTCTCGCGGAGCTGCAGGAGACGACGGCGATCCCCGGCGTGCTGCCGACGTGGCTCCAGCCGATCCAGACGCGGCTGGTGATGCTCCAGACCGGCTTCCGGGCCATGATGGGCGTGAAGATCTACGGGAGCGACCTGCGCGAGATCGAGCGGATCGGGCTCCAGGTCGAGCAGGTCCTGCGCGAGGTGCCCGGGGCCACCGACATCGTCGCCGACCGGATCGTCGGCAAGCCGTACATCCAGATCGAGATCGACCGGGACCGGATCGCCCGCTACGGCGTGAACATCCGGGACGTGCAGGACGTCATCGAGATGGCCCTGGGGGGCGTCAACCTGATGGAGTCGGTCGAGGGGCGCGAGCGGTACCCGATCCGCGTCCGGCTCGCCCGCGACTTCCGCGAGGATCTGGACGCGATCGAGCGGATCAGCGTGCCGACCTCGACGGGGGCGCAGGTCCCGCTGGCGCAGCTCGCCTCGATCCGGACCGTGCTCGGCCCCCAGGAGATCAAGGGGGAGCGCGGTCTGCTGGTCGGGTACGTCACCATGAACACGCGCGACCGCGACGAGGTCAGCGTCGTGAATGACGCGGAGGCCGCGCTGCGCCGGGCCCTGGCGGACGGGCGGCTGGTCCTGCCGGCGGGCTACTACTGGGAGTGGTCGGGCCAGTTCGAGAACCAGGTGCGCGCGATGGCGCGCCTGCGCGTGCTGGTTCCCATCACGCTCGGCATCATGTTCGTCATGCTCTACCTCGGGTTCGCCCGGTGGTGGATCGCTCCGGTCATCTTCTTCGGCGTGCTGGTGTCGGCGTCGGGCGGGTTTCTGCTGCTGGCGTGGTGGGGGGCGAACCTGTCGGTGGCCGTCTGGGTCGGCTTCCTCGTCCTGTTCGGCGTGGTGGACGACGACGGCGTGGTGATCGCCACCTATCTCGAGGGCGTCTTCAAGGACCGCCAGTTCCGGTCGATCACGGAGATCCGCGCCGCCGTGGTCGAGGCGGGCCTGAAGCGCATCCGCCCGTGCCTGATGACCATCGCGACCACGGTCTTCGGGCTCATGCCGATCTTCTGGGCGACGGGGCGCGGGTCCGACGTGATGCAGCCCATGGCGATTCCGTCGGTGGGCGGCATGGCCATCAGCCTGATCACGCTCTTCATCGTGCCGTGCGTGTTCTGCGCGGTGGAAGAGTGGAAGTGGAAGCGGGCGGCCCGTCGATCGGGACCCGGCCGGCCGGCGTGATCCGCGGGGGCGGGGCCGACGGGAAGGCGCCGGGACCCGGAGTCGCCGGCCGGACCGCGATGGGCACCACGCCCCCTCGACCCGCGGACGCCCGCACACCTGCTCACGGGCATCCGAGCGCGAACGTCGTCTGGAAGCAGACGTAGTCGTTGACGTTGCGCTGGCCGTTGCCATCGCAGTCTGCGTAGGGGTCCTGAAGGGCGAACCTGGTCTGGAAGCAGATGTAGTCGTTGACGTTGAGGGCGCCGGACGAATCGCAGTCGGGGTAGCAGGCCGCGCCAAGATACGCCACCCACGCCTCGTTGAACCCCTGCGGGTTCACACCCACGCCGACGATCGTGCGGCCGTCTGCGGAGATGCCGGTGGCGGACGTGAGGACCCAGTCCTGGAGCGACGCGGACAGCCCGTACTGGTTGGACAGGAGCTGTTGCAGGTCGCGCATTCCGTTCACGCCGTCCCAGATCGTGGCGCGAGTGTCGGTGCCGTCGTGCCCGTCGCCCACGATGATGGAGCCATCCGGCGTCGTCGCCAGGGCCTGGCTGATGTTCACCGCGCCCCCCGGAAGGTCGCCCAGGGCGACCATCCCCGTGGCACCAGTCCATCGGAACGCCTCCGAGCCGAGCGGGCTCGCGGCGAACCCGACGACGACCGATCCGTCCGCGTTGGTCGCCGTGGCGTGCGCCCAACCGGCGGGGTGCAGGAGACCCAGATCCACCATGCCCGTGGACAAGGTCCAGCGCGTCGCGCGCGCCGAGAACGTGGAGGCCGAGGCGTCGCCGACGATGACCGTTCCGTCGGCGGAGCACCCCGCGCCCGCGCTGAACGGCAGTCCACCCGGCAGGTGACCCAGCCCCACGAGGCCGGTTGGGTCGGACCAGCGGAACGCCTCGGTGCCCGATCCGGGCTCGCCCACACCCGCGACGATCGAGCCGTCCGCCGAGAGCGCGTACGCCGTGCTGAAGACGCTCCCGCCCGGAAGATCACCGAGGGCCATCATGCTCCCGCCGCTCCAGCGGAACGCCTCCTGGCCCTTGTCGGTGAGGGCCGCGCCCGCGACGACGGAGCCGTCCGCGGACACGGCGTACGCGTAGCTCTCCAACTGCTGGGCGCTCAGGTGGCCCAGGCCCACCATCCCGCCTGAGTTGGTCCAGCGAAAGGCCTCGACACCCTTCTCGATCGAGCTGTGCCCGACGACCGTGGACCCGTCGGCCGACACCCCGCGCGCGATGCTGTCGAAGAACACGCCGGAGAACCCGCCGAGGAAGCCGAGGCCCTCGAAGCGGGGCTGGGCGTGCGCGGTGGCTGCGGTCAGCGTGAACGCAATGAACGCGTTGAACGTCACGGGTCTCATGGATTCAACCTCCTCTCCTTCGGTGGGAACGGGGCGGTTCCTGATCACGGATTCGGGCGGAGCGGCCTTGACTACGGGCACCCGAGCGCGAAGCTCGTCTGGAAGCAGATGAAGTCGTTGATGTTGAGCACGCCGTTGCCATCGCAGTCGGCGTAGGGGTCGCCGAGCGCGAACCTGGTCTGGAAGCAGATCAGGTCCGCCGTGTTGAGCTGGCCATCCTCGTTGCAGTCCGGGTAGCACACCGGGCGGGTTGTGGCCGCGCCCTCATAGGCACCGACATCGATGACCTCCTCGAGGTATCCCTGGCCCGGCACGCCGGGGTTTGGCGTCACGTGGGGGTCATCCTGGAACCGCGCGAGTCCCAAGGCGTCGAAGGGCACGGCTTCGGCCGTGTTGCCATCGCCGTCGAGGTCCCATGGGTCGGTGCCGGCCAGCGTGTTGTCCCCGTAGTCGAGTGCGGGGGAGTCCCAACCGATCCGCAGCCCGTCATCCTCGGTAAGCCATAGTCCGTCGGGCCCGGTCGGGTCCTCGATGTCGACGACGCGTGGGTCGGCGGCGAGGTTGGCGTTGGCGGCTGGCCCGCGGGGGAACTCGACGATGCACCTCCTGACGACCGTCGTGGTCTCACCACCCGTGCCGCCCCCGAACGGGCTGGAGCCATTGGCGCGTGTGATGCAGTTGTAGTAGTTGACGCGCTGGCTTGTGGATGGAGTGCCGGACAAGCCGCCACCGCCGCCAACCCTCGTGTTGCCCACAAGCGTCGAGTTCCGCACGATGACGCGATTGGCCAGCGGGGATCCGGTGCCTACGGCGCCGCTGCTCGTGCTGGCCCGGTTGTCCACCAGCACGCAGGAGTTGAGGTTGATGCTGCCCGAGTCGTTCTCCCCGTACACCGCACCGCCGCGCGAACTCGCCACATTGTCCCCGAAGACGCATCCATGAAAGTGGCCCGTCGCCGAGCCCAGCGTGGAGCCATGCTCCCCCAGATAGACCGCTCCGCCCCCGCCCTCACCTCCGTTGGCGGTCGGTGTGCCGTTGGCGGTGTTCCCGATGAACTCCGTCCCGGCGCAGAGCAGCAGCACGTTGTCGGTATTATCGGTGACCAGCATCTGGATGGCGCCCCCGCTCTGGGCGGTATTCCCCTCGAAGGAGCATGCGGACATGATGACATCGGCGAGGCCCCACGCTTGGATGGCGCCACCGTGGGGCGCGACGTTTCCGGTAAAGCGGCTCGACTCGATGGTCCATTGCGCCCGGAACCCGTTCTTCTCGTGCCCGTGGATGGTGAGCGCTCCCCCACCGTTGGTCGAGGAGCCTGCCGCGCGGTTGGCCTCGAACGTGCAGGCGCGAATGACGACGTTGTACTTGCCGTTGCGGTGCGGGCCCGAGCCCCCACCGTTGTCCCCCGGTTCGGTGTAGAGTGCGCCGCCGCGCCGGGATCGCGAGCGATTGCCGCTCACCAGGCAGTGGTCGAGCGTCAGGGTGTAGGTCGAGTTGGAGTACCCGGTGCGCGCCACCATCGCCCCGCCCTCGTACAGGGCCTCGTTGTCCCGGATGGTGCAGTCGAGCAGGCGCAAGTTGGTCTGGTACACGTAGATCCCGCCCCCGTGGTCTCTCCACGGTGAGTAGTTCGGGTCGGTTCGCTCGGCGTTCCCCCCCTGGATCGTGAGGCGGTCCAGGAGCGGGCTGCCGCCGCGCGTCAGACGAACGACCTGATAGGCGTTGTCCGATCGGGACTGAAAACCCGGCTGATCGTCTCCCAACAGGTCCGCGGACAGGATGGTCTGAGGAGCGAGCGGTCCGGCCGGCGGACGCTCCTCCGGGGACAACTCGTGTCCCTCGAAGCCCCCGCGCAGAACGGCCCCATTGGGGGGAGCGAACGCCGCAGCCCTGTTCCCGGGTGTTGCCAGGAACCCCTGGTCAGGACGGTACTCTCCCTCCATCACCCAGATCTCGTCGGCAACGGCTGCACCACCGTTGGGAAGGCTCGCGAGTTGCAGCGCCCAGTTCAGGTCGCTGGTCGCCAACGCCCACGACTCGCCAACCGCCGTGGCGGTTCCGCCCGGAGCGACTCGAACGATATCGCCGGGCACTGGACCAAGGTACTGCCGCCCGGAGGCTCCTCGGACGATCGCGTGCGGCACGGCGACGCCGTCCTCCAGAACTTCCACACTCACTAGGTCGAGCAATGCCTGGCTGCTCACCAGGACTCCGACGGTCTTGGTTTGTGCGCGTGCGGCGAGCCTGACGTCGAATGAAAACGCCTGCGTGAAGGTCATAGGGACATCGACTACCACATTCGTGCCGAGTGCGGATTGGTTGAATGACCACTGCTGACCGCCAGCCTGGACCAGGAGACTGACCTGGGGCGTCGGGCCCGTGTAGCTGCCGGTACCCGCAACGCTTCCGGCCAGCAAGAACGTGAACCGGGCCACACCCGCTCCGGTGCCCCCCACCGCCACCACCGAATCGAGGAACTCCGCTCTCGACAGCACATCGCCCCCGCGGCACCCCGTCCCGGGGTACTGCGTGCTCCCGTGCATGATCGCTTCGGCACTCCATCTGAACGGCTCTACCGATGCGTTCCCGCGCTTCTGACCCGGGGCATAGGCAGCCTGCCAGGAAGCACCTGCCAGGCCGGTGCCCCCCGAACAGGGGCTGCACTCGGTGTACCCAACCGTGCAACCGGGTCCACCCCAATAGCCCGCCGCGACGCTGGCGTGCGGCGTCTGGCCTGCGGCCGCGGCAGTCGCCTTAAGAACGGTCGCGAACAGCAGGGTTCTTGTGCGCATGGGAGCCTCCCTTGGAGTTCTCGATCCGGCCCCGCCCGCCGCACGAGCGACCTCGAGCCTCTGTTCCCAGAAGAGGATTCCGCCGGCAGGGCGCGCATGAGTTTCGATCTGCACCCGTGCGCAGCACTCTCTGCCGCGGATTCACCATGGTCTGGTTGAGGTGGCGACAGGATCCGGAAGGCGGCGCGGCTAGGGCACGCTCGGCACCGCATCGAACACCAGCCGCTCCGCGCGTATCTCCCAGTCGTCGAACGCGCAGGCGTCGGCCACGCCGACCGGCGCCGTGACGGCGAACGACAGGACGGCGCGGACTGGGATGAGGGCTCCCTCGCCAAAGGCGATGTTGGCCCGTACCCAGCCCCGGGTAGGGTCGCGCGCCTCCGTGAGCAGGATGCGACCCACCCGCCGGACGCGCAGACTGTCGAAGGGGCCGGCCTCGCGGACCCACGCCATCATGAGCCGGTCGCGCGGCAATCGGATAGCCCCCCCGGGCGCACCCCCGCGGCTCAGGCTCGCCGACGCCTCCAGTCCCGCGAGCCCCAGGGACTGGACTCCTCCCCCGGCCCGCCGAACAACCCGGGCGGACATGACGAAGTCGCCCTCGAGGGTAAATCGCGTGTGGACTCTCGCCCCATGGTGCCGGGCGTGCTGACCCGCCTCCGCCGTGAGGCACAGCGCCCCATCGACCACTTCGGCACGCCCTGCCGGCAACGCCAGGACTTCGAGCTCGGGCGGCATGCTCGGCCCGTCGAACCCCGTTCGATACGTGGCGGACGGTGTGCCCTGATCCTCGTGCACGGCTCCCCGTGCGCCGATGGCGATGGCCGTGTCCGCGATCCACTCCGGGAGCGGGGCCGACCATAGCCCGACAAGCGCAGCGCGCAGCCACGTCGGGAACTCGTTCGAGTGACCCCAGCGCGGGACATCGAGGATCCGGACCCGCCGCCCCAGCTCCTCCAGCGATATCGACGCCAGGTACGCGTCCGGCGTCGCTCGGTCGGGCCGGCGCGAGGGCCGATCGCGGAGTTCCATGGCCGGGCCCAGCCCTCCGTGGTAGAGGAACAGGAACTCGAACAGGTACGGGTCCCCGTCGAGCATGCGTCGCAGCTCGCGCGCCCGCTCCGGCACGCTCAGCGAGCCCCACCATCGATCCGCGCTGTCGCGGAACTTCTCCCGGTAGTGGGCAACCGAGGGATAGAGCCGGACGATCTCGGCGTAGACCTGGGCGGCCTCCCTGAGTTCGCCGCGACGTGTCAGGAACTGCCCGTACCGATCGCGGGCGGGGCCGTTGACGCGCTGGCGCCGGAAGTACTCGAACCGGGTGCGGGCCGCGGCGTCGAGCGCATCGGCCTCCGCGGTCCGGTCCTCGGCCCGCAGGCGCTCGGCCCGACGCGCATCCAGGTCGGCGCGCACGCGATTCGACGTGAGCATGGAGTCGTGGCCCCGCAGGTGCTCGGCGCGGGCGAGCAATCGCTCCGCCAGCGCCAGGTCGTCGCACCGCACGGCGGCATCGGCGTAGTCCACGCAGATGTAGCCCACACGACCGAAGGCTCTGTACGCGCTCCGGTAGCAGGCCAGGGCTCGTGCCGGCTGGTCCGTGGCCAGCGCGATCTGCCCCAGCGCGAGCTCGATGAAGGGATCGGGCTCGTCCTCGGTCGGCAGGTCCTCCCAGGCGCGAATCGCGCCGAGCATGTCGCCGCACAGGAACGCGAGCAGGCCAAGGGTGCGCCGATCGAGCCGGGAGTCGGCGGAGGGAAGATCGTCGAGGTCCGCGGGGCGCCCGGCAACCCGCGAACTCGCGTAGGCAGCCGTGCTCGGTGCCGCGCGGGCGAACCAGTCCGCGGTCACCACGGGGCTCCCCAGCCGGACGGCGCGGGCGATCCGCACCGCTTCCCGCTCTAACCGCTCTTCGCGCGCCAGGCGGAGGTAGCGGGAGGCGGTGGCGTAGCGCTCCAGCGCGTTGTCGAGGCTTCTGTCGGGCAGGTCGCCGTGCCGCTGGCGTTCACCGAGGAGCGATCCGGCGAGCCACGCGTCGGCTTGCGCGGGGTCGAGCAGCGCAAGCCTCGCCTCGCGAATGGACCGCGCGGAGAGCGCCGGCAGCACGGCCCACCAGGCGACGCCGATTCCGACCGCCACGAGCATGACAAGCACGCCGGCCATCGCGCCCGTGAGCCATCGCCGGTTCCGGCGCGCGCCCTTGAACGCGCGGGCGAGCGGGCCGGCGGGGCGCGCGCCGATGGGCCGGTGATCGAGGACACGCTGCAGATCATCGGCCAGCGCCCCGGCCAACGCGTAGCGGCGCTCCGGCTCCACGTCCATTGCCTTCGCGACCACGGTCTCCAGATCGCGCGGGACGCCCGCCACCCACTCACGCAGGCGAGGCGGGGGACGTTCTTCCATCTCGCGCAGGATATGGTGGGGCGTGGCGCCGGCCCAGGGTAGTCGGCCCGACAGAGCGTGGTACAGCGTCGCCCCCAGCGCGTACACATCGGACCGCGCGTCCACGTGCGCGCCGCGTAGCTGCTCCGGAGCGGCGTACGCGACGGTCCCGACGAACTGGCCGGGCTCGGTCCGCACGGCGGACGACGAATCACGCGCCAGCCCGAAGTCGGCGAGCAGAACCGTCCCGTCCGCCCGGAGCAAGATGTTCGAGGGTTTGACGTCCCGGTGCAACACGCCCGCCTCGTGGGCCGTCTGCAGAGCCCGGGCGATGGCCACGCCGAGCCGGCAGCAGAAGTCGGGATCACACGGGGGCCTGCCCGCGCGCGCGCGCCACGGGCGCGCCGCGCGTGTCCGTCCGGCATCCCGAATGTGGTCGGCCAGAGAGGCTCCGTCGACCAGCTCCATGGCGTAGGCGTAGACGCCGGGCGCCTCGACCACGTCGAAGACGCTCACGATGTGCGGGTGACGCAGCCGGGCGACGGCCGCCGACTCCATGCGGAACCGGTCGCGGGCGCGCGCCGAGAGCGCGTGCGCCTCGGGGAGCACCTTGAGCGCCACCAGGCGTCCGCCCAGCCGGTCCTGACGGGCCACGTACACGGCGCCCATCCCGCCCACGCCGATCTCGCTGACGATGGTGAACCCGGGCACCTGCGGGTAGCGGGCGTGACCGCCGAAGGCCACCTGTTGAGCAAGCCGGAACGCCTCCTCGATGGCCTCCGCATCGTCCGGATACTCGCCGATGTACTCCCCTGGTTCGGGACGCTCACCCCGTTCGAACCGGTCCACGATCCGTTCGAAGATCTCGTCGAGATAATCCTCCAGGGGCACGGGCCGCCCGGACCGATCGCCTCGCCGGCCCCTCTCGCGCGATTCGTCCATCCAACTCCCACGAGAGGATTCCGCGCCGACCGGGCGCATCACGGGCGCTCCGTACCTTGGGATTGGCTCGCCAGGCACGTCAGCATCTCGCGCCGGAACTGGGCGGCGCCCCGCCGGAACCGGTGTCGCACCGCGGCCACTCCGATCCCGAGCCGGCCGGCGATCTCCTCGACCGACACCTGTTCAAAGAGCCTCAACCGAACGACCTCGCGGACGTCCATCGGCAGTGATTCCAGGGCGCCCGCCATGGCCGCGGCCTGCTCCCGGTGCATCGCCAGGCGGCTGGGCGTGGTGGAACGGACGATCGCCGCGGGCACGGCCCCGCCCACAGGGCCGGTCAGGGGCATCGGCCGCACACCCCCGCCGCGCTTGAGCGCGCGCTCCCGATCGGCCGCATCGTGGATGCGATGGTCGATGATGCGGAGCAGCCAGGCCCGGAATGCCTTGGGCCCCTCCCACCGGAACTGCTGGCGATCCCGCCAGGCGTGCAGGAGGGACTCCTGGAGGACGTCCTCCGCCGCCAGGCGCCCTCGGAGGAGGGCGCTCATCCGCGACTCGATCACGACCAGCAACGAGGATGGGTTGAGCGACTCAACCAGTTCCTCCCAGGCGCTGGGATCCTCGCTCAGCAGGGGGCTGGGGGTTGGTGTGGCCTCTGTCATCCGTGCCGGCCGTCTCCCTAGACGCACCCCAGCGCGAACGCCGTCTGGAACGCGATGTAGTCGTTCACGTTCAGCACCCCGTTGCCGTCGATGTCGGCCTGGGGGTTCCCGAGGGCGAAGGCCGTCTGGAAGGCGATATGGTCGTTGACGTTGAGCACGCCATCGCGGTTGAAATCGCTCTTGCACCCGTCGATCGTGAACGAGGCGTCCGAGTCGTCGCTCCCCGTGCGGGCCCCCGCGTCGCGCGCGACGATCCGGATGCGGGCGTCGGGGGCGTAGGTGTTCGGGACCGTCCAGTCGAAGGAGCCGTCGTCGGCCGTCGCGCTGGCGATGGTGATCGGGAAGGTGGCCCCGCCGTCCTTCGAGAGCAGGATGTCCACGTTCGAGACGCTCTCGTCGTCATCGCTGATCCACTTGATGTTCTGGACCGCGCCGGGCTGGAGGACCTCGCCGCCGTTGAGGTTCACCAGATAGGCCGTGGGGTTCAGGCCCCCGCGGTGGGCGGGGACGTGCATGACGATGCAGTGGAAGACGCCGGCGAGGCCGACGATCGCCTGCCCGTCGAGGGGGATGACAGTGTGGTTGGGCATCGCCGCGGCCCAGGCCGCGAGCGCCTCGGCGTTGTGCGGGCTGACAGTCGCGTTGGTGTAGGTGGGGACGATGACGATGCCGTTGCAGATCACGACGTTGGTGTACGTGTAGTGGACGGAACTGGGCGAGCCGATCGACCGTGCGGGGACGCGGTGGACCGTGTACCCCTGCGATGCCATGTACGACGCCGCGCCATCGCAGATCTGGTCCTGCGTCGATCCCGCGTTCATCGGCCAGTCGCTGATCATCACCTTGTCGTCGTCGAACACCTGCATCCACATGTCGATGTGCTGCGTCAGGTCCACCGACGTCGGGAAGGGCTGGAAGAAGTGCGTGTCCACGTTCTGGTAGCTCTGCCAGATGTCGTGGATCTGGAGCTCGGTCAGCGTCGGATTCTCGTTGTTGATGAGGCGCGTGCAGTACGAGCGCCCCACGGCGT
>CAYWOF010000054.1:0-12673 GCA_964459825.1 uncultured Phycisphaeraceae bacterium
GGGCCTTGCCGATGCCGCGTTCGATGTAGTCGGCCGACGCCGGGCTGATGGCGCAGAACCTCAAGCGGCTCCTCGAGCAGAAGGGGGGCGTGAAGGTCGAGGTCATCTCCGCCGAGGACCTGCTGAAGGACCGCGCGCCGGAGGCCCCGCCGCCCGAGCCTCCGCCGCGCCGCGGCGGCGACGCGTCGGGGGTCGTCCCCGCGCCCGTCCGCACGATGGAGCTCGCGGAAGGAGGTGGGAGGGCGCGGCTCGGCACCTTTCTCCTGATCAGCGCGATCGGCGCCCAGCCCGACGCCCAGCCGGCGCCCGCCGGGCCCGAGCAGCCCTCCGTCACCATCGCCGTCGATCCGGTGACCAACTCGCTCATCGTCGTCGGCGCGCCCCGCATGACCGATCGTCTCGCCGCGCTCGCCGCCGAGCTCGAGCGTCAGATGCCCGCCGAGCCGACGAAGGTCCGCGTCGTCACCCTCCCCGAGACGGCCGACGCCGCGGCCCTGGCGCAGCTCGTCAACACCACCGCCCAGCGCGTCGGGCGCGCCACCCCCGAGAACCCCGGCGGCTTCACGGGCGCCGTGCAGGTCTCGCCCGATCCGGCCGGGGGCGCGCTCATCGTGTGGGCCAACGACACGGACTTCGCGACCGTCGGCCAGCTCATCGGCGCGGTGGCCCAGGTCGACGCGGCCAGCTCGCTCACGATCAAGCTCTACCCGCTGGCCAGCGTCACGGCCGAGCGCGCGATCTCGGCCATCGAGGACCTGCTCAGCCCCCAGCCGCGCGGCGCCCAGGCGCGGCGCATCCGGGCCGCCATCGACGTGACCCTCCAGGGACCCGGCGGCGAGCCGGTGTCCGGACGCGTCGAGCCCGCCCGCGTCCGTCTGACGTCCGATCCCGGCGGCACCTCCGTCATCGTCGCCGCCCCGGCCGAGGCCATCCCCCTGCTGGACCGTTTCATCGGCCTCATCGACCAGAGCCCCGTGCAGGACCGCCTGGCCATCCGGCGCTACGAGCTGACCAACGCCAAGGCCGACGACGCGGCGCAGACGCTCCAGAGGCTCTTCGAGGCCCAGCGCCAGGGTCCGGCCCAGAACGACCTGCCCAAGGCCCAGTTCGTCGCCGACGACCGGACCAACTCGCTCCTCGTGACGGCCGCCGAGCCCCAGCACACGGACGTGCAGCGCCTGCTGGCGTCCATCGACGGGGAGCTCGCCGATCCGGACCTGAGGCTGGAGATCATCACCCTCCAGTCGGCCGCGCCGAGCGTGGTGCAGAAGATCGTGGAGGAGGTCGTCGTCGGGCGCGATCCGGCCAAGCGCGAGCGGGTGCGCATCAGCGCCCAGGACGACTCGAGCCTCTTCGTCGTGCGCGCCCCCGCGGAGCAGATCGAGGAGATCCGCGCCATCGTCGCGCAGGTGGACACCGCCGAGGTGAGCGGCCTGCCGGTGCGCTCGCTCAAGCTGGAGCACGCCGACGCCCAGACCCTGGCCCAGTCCCTCCAGCAGTTCTTCCAGAACCGGGCCCAGATGTCCTCGCGCCCGGGCCGGCGCCAGGTCAGCCGCGTGGCGGTGGTGGGGGACCGGCGCAGCGGCACGCTCGTCATCGCCGCCTCCGACGAGGACTACGCCCAGCTCCAGTCCCTCGTGAGCATGTTCGATGCGCCCTCCAAGGCGCAGCAGATGCAGTACCGGGTCATCCCGCTGCAGAACGCGCGGGTGACGGACGTGCAGGACACGCTCGAGAACATCGCCTCCGAGCTCCAGTGGGAGCGCCAGGGCGGGTTCTGGTTCGGTGGGTGGGGCTCGAACAACGAATCCTCGACCGAGGAGAAGCTCTTCGTCGAGGTCAACGAGCGCGTCAACAGCGTCGTGGTCATGGGCCAGGGCGAGACGATGGAGGTCATGCTCAAGATCATCGCCGAGCTCGACAAGCCCCAGGCCGAGCAGACGCGACTGATCGTCCGGGCCGTCCCGGTCGAGCGGGCCGACCTGGACGCGCTGGCCAACATCGTCCGCCAGGTCACCGCCACGCCGGGCTGGCAGAGCTGGCGCGGGCGTGACCCCGACCGCGTCGAGGTCCAGGTGGACAGGGCCCGGCGGATGCTCATGCTCATCGGCAAGGCGCCGCGCGTCGAGCAGGCGGTCGCCTACGTGAACGAGCTCGCCGGCGCCGGGGACGGCGCCGAGCACGCGATCGAGTCGATCGCCCTCCAGCACGCCCAGGCCGACCGCGCCGCCCGCGCCCTCGACCAGTTCTTCCAGGACCGCGCCCGGGCCGAGGGGCTCCCCGAGGCCCGCGTCTCGATCATCGGCTCGGCCGACGGCAACGTGCTCATCGTCTCGGCCGAGGCCAGGGACATGGGCATCGTCCGCGAGCTGGTCGCCCAGATCGACCAGCCCGAGCTGGGCGAGAACCGGCGCATCGAGGTCTACGCCCTCAAGAACACCCGGGCCGACGACATCGGCCCGGCCCTCGAGGCGATGTTCCCGCGCTCCACCCGGCCCGACGACCGCGTGCTCGTGACGCGCATGGCCACGACCAACTCGATCCTGGTCTCCGCCCCGGCCGACAAGTTCGAGCAGGTCGATGCGCTCCTCTCCACGCTCGACGCCCCGCCCCGGGCCGAGGACGTTCGCGTCACGACCGTCACGCTCAAGACCGCGCGCGCCGCGGAGGTCGAGACGGCCCTGCGCTCGGCCCTGCCCGCCGGCGTCTCCGTGAAGATCACGCCCATCACCCGCAACAACACCGTCCTGCTCACCGGCTCGCCCGAGGCCATCGCCCTGGCCATGGAGCAGATCGCGAGGATCGACGAGCAGCCCGTGGTGGCCCTCGAGTTCAAGCGCATCAAGCTCGAGCACGCCATCGCCTCGGAGGCCATGTTCACGCTGCGTCAGCTCCTGCGCAGCCGCCCCAAGGCCGGGAATGACCCCGACCCCGGCATCGACTACAACCCCGCCGACAACACCATCTGGTTCTCGGGCACCGCCGACCAGCTGCGCGACATCGAGCGCATGGTCCAGGCCCTCGACGTCCCCTCCGCCGACACCACCAGGACGGAGTTCGTCCGCCTCGAGTTCGCCAAGGCCGAGCAGGTCGCCGAGGCCCTCAAGGTCTTCTACGGCCAGTTCGCGCCCGCGGCCAAGACGCCCGGCGCCCGCAGCGTGACCATCGTCCCCGATCCGGCCTCCAACTCCCTGGTCATCAGCGCCGACGAGTCCGAGTGGGAGGGCGTCCGCAACCTCCTGCGCACGCTCGACAACGAGAAGTACGACACGTCGCGCCAGCTGGCGGTCATCCCCCTGCGCCACGCCGACGCGCCCAGCGTCGCCCGGGCCATCAACGACGGCTTCCGCGCCCCCATCGAGGACCAGCTGCGCCAGCAGCAGCTCCAGCGCCAGGGGCGCGGCCAGGGCCAGAACCCGCCCCAGAACCAGGGACGTCCCGACGAGGGCGCCACGGCGCCCACGCTGCTCGTCACCGGCGAGGAGCTCCCCACCGTCTCGGCCGAGGTCCAGACCAACTCGCTCATCGTCTTCGCCGGGCGCCAGGACATGGAGCGCATCCGCGCCATCGTCCAGCAGATCGACGTGCCCGACTTCGCCAAGTTCCCCGACGCCCAGGTCATCCCCCTGACCACGGGCCGGGCCTCGGAGATCGCCAACTCGGTCCGCGCCCTCTTCGCCACCCAGACCGGGCGCGGCGCCGCGAGCCCCCGCTCGGTGGTCATCGTCGGGGACGACGCGAGTAACTGCCTCATCGTCCGCGCCGAGGAGCGCGAGCTCGCCCAGATCCGCGCCCTGGCCGAGACCCTCCAGCAGCAGGCCGACCGCAGCGGCGTCGCCGTGCGGGTGCTCGCCATCCGCAACATCCCCGCGGCCCGGCTCCAGAAGACCATCGCCACGACCTTCGCCCCCCTCGCGAGGGAGCACGATGAGACGCTCGCCGTCGAGGTGGATCGCGCCGGCAACGCCCTCGTCGTCGCCTCCAGCGAGCGGGTGTACAGGGAGATCGAGCAGCTCGCCGGCGAGCTCGACGTGGCGCTCCCGCGCGAGGTCGCGCCCAACGCCGCGCTGGGCGCCGGCGGGCTGGGCCTGGGCGTGTTCATCATCGACGTCAAGAACAACTCCCCGGAGGACGTGCGCAAGATGCTCGAGGGCATGGGCCTGACCAGGCCCCAGCCCGACGACCGCCCGGGCGTCGTGAGCGAGCCGGTCACGATCGTCCCCCTCACCAGCCGGCAGGCCATCGCCGTCGTCGCCGGCGCCGCCGACGGCGAGGCGGTCGTCGCCCTGGTCCGGGCCCTCGACTCCGAACCCCAGGCCGCCGAGCAGCAGGTCCGGGTCGTCGCCCTCAAGGTCGCCGACGCGACCCCCGTGGTGGCCACCCTCAAGGGCATGCTGGCCGCCACCGCGGACGCCGGCGGCACCACGCAGGCCAAGGCCATCGCCGAGCAGATCCGGCGCCTCAATCTCGTCCGCAACGGCATCGATCAGGAGGACCTGGCGCTGGACCTTTCCCAGCCCATCCGCCTCATCGCCGACACGCAGACCAACTCCGTGGTCGTGGCGTCCACGCGCCCCAACGTCGACGCCCTCGTCGAGATCGTGACGACGCTCGACGCCCTGCCCATCGGCGATGCCGTGGTGGTCCGCTTCTTCCCCCTCGACAACGCCTCGGCCACCCGAGTCAAGGGCGTCGTCGACGATCTCTTCAAGCAGGGCGAGGCGCTCCGACGCCTCCCCGGCACGGAGCGGCGTGGCCTGCCCAGCACCGCCACCGGCCAGGCCCTCGCCGGAGAGATCGCCGTCACCGTCGACGATCGCACCAACACCCTCATCGTCGCCGGGCGCGAGGACGCCGTCGCCTTCGTCGAGGTCATGGTCAAGAACCTCGACGCCGCCGACGGCGCCAAGTGGGTCGAGCCGCGCCTGATTCCCCTCAAGTTCGCCGACGCCGTCCGTCTGGCGGCCACGCTGCGGGAGGTGCTGGTCCAGGGCCTCGTCAACACCCCCGAGACCGAGGCCCTCCGGCGCCAGATCTCGCGCCTGCGCATCGCCTCGTCCGGACGTCCGGCCGTGGAGAGCGACATCTTCGTCCCCCTCTCCGGCCTGGTGATCAGCGCCGAGGAGAGCCTCAACGCCCTGATCGTCGTGGGCACGACCGCCAACATCGACGCCGTGGCCGAGCTGGCCGCGATGCTCGACGTGGAAGGGGCGGGCGCCGCGAGCACGGTCCGGGTCTTCCCGCTCGAGCACGCCGCCGCGGACCGGGTCGCGGCCATGGTGCGGGAGGTCTTCCAGCAGCGGGAGCAGGCCGCCGGCCCCAACACCCTCCGGCCCGAGGACCGGGTGGTCATCACCGCCGACGCCCGCACCAACACGCTGGTCGTCTCCACCAGCCCGCGCAGCTTCTCCATCCTCGAGGCCATCCTGCGCACGCTCGACTCGGCCGAATCGCGCCCGACCGTCGCCATCCACGTGGTGCCCGTGCCCGGCGCCGACGCCGCCGCCCTCGCCCCCAAGATCGACCGTCTCATGCGCGAGCGGATCAACGCGGCCCAGCAGTCGGGCGCCGTCCGGTCCCCGCTCGACGTTTTCAGCGTGGAGGCCGACCCCGCCAACGACCTGCTCATCGTGGCGTGCAGCGACGAGAACCTCGCCATGGTCCGGGAGGTCGTCAGCGCCCTCACCAGCACCGTCGCGCAGAACGGCGGCGCCGCCCGCAACGACATCATCCCGCTCCGCTCGGGCCGGGCGGCCGACGTGGCCCAGACGGTCCAGAGCCTGTACGTCGACCGGGAGAACGAGCGCCGGGGGAAGGACTCCGTCACCGTCGCGCCCAACGACCGCCTCAACGCCCTCATCGTGAGCGGCACCGAGGCGGACGTGAGCGCCATCCGCGCCCTGGTCGACCGCTTCGAGAGCGCCCCGGTCACGACCGTGCAGGAGATCCGGCGAATCGAGCTCCGGAGCGCCAACGCGCTCGAGCTCGTCAGCCTGCTCCAGAACGTGCTCAGCGGCCGGGGCCTCGGCGCCCCCAACCGCCCCGCGGGCCAGGCCATCAAGCTCAAGCTATTCGTGGAGAAGGTCGCCGACGACCTGGCCGCGGCCCAGGGCGTCAAGCCCACCGAGGCCGAGGTGGACACCGCCATCCGCGAGCTGGTCACGCTCACGCCCGATCTCCGCACCAACTCCGTTCTCGTCGCGGCGCCCGCCGACATGATGGCCCTCATCGCCGAGCTCATCACCGACCTCGACACCACCAAGCGCGACCGGCGCATCGAGCAGTACCAGCTCCTCAACGCCGACGCCCGGGCGATGGCCGAGCTGCTGCGCGACGTCTTCAACCTGCGCCAGCAGGGCAACCTCTACGTCCTCGTGCCGACCGAGCCCTCCGACCCCTCGCGCGAGCCCCTCCCCGGCGCCGAGGTGGGCGGCACCACCGTCACCCCCGTGCCCGACGAGCGCCAGGCCCTCTCCATCGCCATCGACGTCCGCACCAACACCCTCATCGTCTCCGGCACCGAGGAGTACCTGACCCTCGTCAGCGGGCTCGTGAAGGACCTGGACGGGATCAAGGCCGACGAGCGCGAGAGCATCGTCTACGAGCTCAAGAACTCCAACGCCAAGGACATCGAGGCCACCCTCCGCTCGTCCTTCCAGGGCGAGTCCGCCCTCCAGCGCGAGCTCCTCGGCGGCGAGCTGGCCGGCTCCACCCAGCGCCGCCTCGAGCAGGAGATCACCGTCGTCGGCGACGAGAAGAGCAACAAGCTCATCGTCACGGTCGCTCCCCGCTACACGCAGAAGGTCATCGACATCATCCGCGAGCTCGACGCCGCGCCCCCGCAGGTCATGATCCAGGTCCTCCTCGCCGAGGTCACGGTCGACCAGTCGGAGACCTGGGGCGCCGACTTCAAGCTCAAGAACTTCGGCGGCGATGCGTACAACTTCACCTCCCTCGCCGCCGGCGCCGGCGTCGCCGCGGCCCTGGGCGTCCCCAACCTGTCGTTCTCGTCGGTGGACTTCGAGCTCATGATCCGGGCCCTCGAGGCCCAGGGCAAGCTCCAGATCCTCAGCAAGCCCTACGTCACGGCGCGCAACAACGTCCTCGCCTCGATCCAGGTCGGCGACAACATCGCCATCGTCCAGAACACCGAACGCACGCCCCAGGGCGGCACCGTCGCCGATGTCACGCGCGAGGACCTGGGCATCCAGCTCAACGTCACCCCGTCCGTCAGCACCGACGGCTTCGTCCGCATGGAGATCACCCCGGAGATCTCCACCCTCACCAACCGCACCACGCAGATCACCGAGGACTTCGTCGCCCCCGTCATCGCCAAGCGGACGCTCACCACGACCGTGACCGTGAAGGACGGTCAGACCGTCGTCATCGGCGGGCTCATCCAGGCGATCCAGGAGGCCCGCAAGTCCGAGGTGCCACTCGTCGGCAAGGTCCCCGGCCTGGGCTGGCTCTTCCGGGCCGAGGAGCGCAAGGACACCAAGACCGAGCTGGTCATCATCCTCACGCCCACCGTGATCTACAACGACTCCCCCGGCGCGATCGAGCACATCGGTCGGATCACCGACCGCAAGATCGGGACCATGCAGGACCCCGGCCTCATCCGCGACGCGCTGCGCGACTTCCAGCCCGAGCCGGAATCTCCGGTGCCGGGCCCCGTCGAGCCGCCGATCGACGATCCTCCGGCGTCGCCGCCCTCGCCCGCGCAACCGCCCCGGGAGCCCAGACGGTGACCCGCCCACGCGCCGTGCCCATGCCCCCCCGCGCCGTGCTGGGAGCGAGCCTCGTCGTCGCCCTCGGCGCGTGCGCCCCCCGCGCGCAGGGACCCTCCACCGAACCGCCGCACGCCACTCAGGACATCCGTCCCGCCGTCGTCGCCCTCTCGGCCAACAACTTCGAGGACACCGACGGTAACCGCTACCGCGACTCCGCCAACGTCACCGTTTTCATCTTCAGCGACTCGCCTCGCCACCCCGTGGCGATGGAGATGCTCGGCGAGTTTGACCTGACCCTCACCGACGCCACCGGGACCCTTCTGGCCCGCTGGCACTTCACCGCCGAACAGGCCGAGCGCGCCCGGGGCCGCTTCGGGCCCGGGCCCGGGTTCCTCTTCGTGCTGAGCCTCAACGATCGCGGCACCGACAAAATGGAAACCCATGAGGCGCAGTTGAGCTGCGTCTTCACTCCCCCGGACGGTCCCCCCATCCAGGCCCGATCCAAGGCCTCCGTGCTGGTCGGGCCCGCCGCCCAGGGCCGCCCCTGAGCCGCCCAAACCGCTCCGAAAAGGGGCTCCGGCCCGACCCTTGCGCAATCTTAGCACGGCGTTAGCACGCCCCGACCGTCGGGACGGATACCGTCCCGCGCCATGTCAGTGCGGCTCCCGCACGGCGGCCGGAGCGACTTGGCGAAGCACCCCGAGAAGGAGAAACCGATGAAGCGCAAGCAGTTGGGCTTGTGGGCGGCAGCGGCCTCGTGCCTGGTGACCCTGGCCGGCGCCGGCACCCAGCCGGAGCGGAACCCGAACCTCCGCGGCGCGATCAAGATCGACGGCTCCTCGACCGTCTACCCGATCACCGAGGCGGTGGCCGAGGAGTTCAACAAGGTCGCCGCCAGGGTCAACGTCACGGTCGGCATCTCCGGCACCGGCGGCGGCTTCAAGCGCTTCGCCATGGGCGAGACCGACATCTCCGACGCCTCGCGCCCGATCAAGAAGGAAGAGCACGACAAGGCCGTCGAGAACCGGATCGAGTACATCGAGCTGCCGGTCGCCTACGACGGCCTCTCGATCGTCGTGAACCCCAAGAACACCTGGGTGGACAAGCTCACGGTCGATGAGGTCAAGAAGATCTTCCTCGACGGCTCCGGCGTCAGGACGTGGGCCGACGTGCGCGCCGGGTGGCCGGCCGAGACCATCAAGATCTACTCCCCCGGCACCGACTCCGGGACCTTCGACTACTTCAAGGAGGTCGTCGCCGGGAGCGACAAGTCCATCCGCTCGGACATGTCGGTCTCCGAGGACGACAACGTGCTCGTCCGCGGTGTGACGGGCGACGCGAACGCGATCGGGTACTTCGGCTGCGCGTACTACTTCGAGAACAAGGACAAGCTCCGGGTCGTCCCCATCGACAACGGCAAGGGCCCCGTCACCCCGTCGGCAACGACCGTCGAGAGCGGCGAGTACGCCCCCTTCAGCCGTCCCCTGTTCATCTACATCAACAAGAAGTCCGCGGCGCGACCCGAGGTGAAGGCCTTCGTCGAGTACTACCTGCGCCAGGCCCCCAGCCTTGTGGAGGAGGTCGGCTACATCCGGCTCCCGCAGGAGGTGTACGACCGCGCGACCAGGAACTTCGCGTCCGGCCGGACCGGCACCCAGTACCTCAACGAGAAGGGCGAGAAGGTCAGCGGCCCGGTGACCAAGGTCTACAAGTGACTGCCTCGGAATCGGTATGATCCGCCGCCCGGGGCTCGACGGCCCCGGGCGGTTCTGGCAGATAGGCCACCCCCGGGCGCCGCATGACGACCCACGCCGTTCCAGTTCGTGCCGGCTTGGCGTCGGTCCTGGGACGCCCGCGCTCCCGCTCGCTCCAGGCCGTGGCCGAACGTGGCATCGTCGGCGCCCTGCTGGGCTCGGCCACCCTGACGGTGCTGGTCACCATCGGGATCATCGCGATCCTCGCCGTGGAGACGTGGCGGTTCTTCGCGCTCCCGGAGGTCACGGTCGCCGACTTCCTGCTCTCCCTGAAGTGGTCGCCGCTCCTGGGCGCTGAGAAGCACTTCGGGATCTGGCCCCTGGTCTGCGGAACGATGCTCGTCACGGTCGTGGCCTCGCTCCTGGCTCTGCCGCTCGGGCTGATCCTGGCGATCTTCCTGAGCGAGTACGCGTCCCCGCGTTTCCGCGCCGCGCTCAAGCCCGTGCTGGAGGTCCTCGCGGGCATCCCGACCGTGGTCTACGGCTACTTCGCGCTGACGGTCATCACTCCCGCCCTCCAGTCGGTGGACTCATCGATCCAGTCCTACAACGCGCTCAGCGCCGGCCTGGCGGTCGGGATCATGACACTCCCCATCGTGTCGTCGCTCTCGGAGGATGCCCTCCAGGCCGTTCCGCGCAGCCTGCGCGAGGCGGCCTACGGCGTGGGGGGCACCCGGTTCGACGTCTCCCTCAAGGTGGTCGTCCCCGCCGCCCTCTCCGGCATCGTCGCCAGCTACCTGCTCGCCATCGCCCGGGCCATCGGCGAGACCATGATCGTCGCGCTGGCCGCCGGGGGCCTCGCCCAGCTCACCGCCGACCCGCGTGAGCAGGTCCAGACCATGACGGGGTACATGGTCCAGATCTTCCTGGGCGACACCGCGGCCCTCGGTGTGGAGTATCGCTCGAGCTACGCTGTCGCCGCGATGCTCTTTCTCATGACCCTGGCCCTCACCCTGATCGGGCACCTCGTGCTGCTCCGGTTCCGGGAGGAGTACGAGTGAACGGCGAGCTCGGCATCCCGCGCAGCCGTGCCCTCCGGGCGCTCAAGAACCAGGCCTTCCTCGGGCTGTGCATCGTCGGGACGGCGGCCTCGATCGCCATCCTGGCCGGCCTGCTCGTCGCCATCGTCTGGCAGGGGTGGACGCACCTGGACCTGCACTTCCTCTCCTCGTTCCCCTCGCGCCGGCCGGCCGAGGCGGGGTTCAAGGCTGCCATCTGGGGCTCGGTCTGGGTCTGCGCCGTGTGCGGGTGCGTCGCGATCCCGCTCGGAATCGCCACCGCCATCGCCATGGAGGAATACCGCCCGCGCGGGCGAGTCCTGGGGGCGATCCACCGGATCGTCGAGCTGAACGTCGGCAATCTCGCCGGCGTGCCATCGATCGTCTACGGCATCCTCGGGTTGACCGTGTTCGTCAGGGCCTTCGGCCTCTTCGGCAGCCCCAACACCGCCCTCTACGACGAGATGCTGCGCGTCAAGGTGCGCGGGGGCGAGGTGATCCAGGCCGACCTCGTCGAGGAGCGCGACGATGCCCTCGTCCTGGCGAGCCCGGTGCGCGGGACGATCACGGTTCCCCGGGCCGATGTCGTGTCCACGCGGCGCGTCTACGCGCGCACGCACCACTTCCGCCTCGACGATGGCACGAGGATCAGCGGCACCTACCGTGGCCACGAGGACGGGCGGATCACCGTGACCGACGGCGCGCAGACCGACCGCGTGATCGACGCCGCCCGGGTTGCGCGCTACTCGACCTCGAACATGCTCCAGCTCGGCGACCCGGACGGCCTGTTCTTCGTGCGCCTGCCCTTCGGCGGGAGCGTGCTGGCCGGAGGGCTCACGCTCGCCCTCGTCGTGCTGCCCATCGTGATCGTGGCCTCGCGCGAGGCGATCCGCGCCGTGCCCGACTCGCTCCGCCAGGGCGCGCTCGCCACCGGCGCCACGCGCTGGCAGACGATCTGGCGGATGACCCTTCCGGCCTCGATCCCCGGCATCATGACCGGGTCGATCCTGTCCATCAGCCGCGCCATCGGCGAGGCCGCCCCCCTCCTCGTCGTGGGCGGGTTCCTGTTTATCATGTTCACGCCGCGCAACCTCATGGACGACTTCGCGGCCATGCCCCTGCAGATCTTCAACTGGGCGGGCCGGCCGCAGGAGGAGTTCCACAAGGTCGCCGCGAGCGGGATCGTCGTCCTCCTGGTTGTCCTTCTGGCCTTCAATGCGGCGGCGATCGTGGTCCGCCAGGTCTTCCACCGACGCATGCAATGACCACCGTGACCCCAACCCCCCCGTCGAACGCCGCCCGCCCGATTCCCGTGGAGGTTCCGGTTCCGACACGCGCCGCGGGGCCCGCGGCGGACAGCCCCCGGTCCCTCCCGGAGGTCGCGGTCCGGATCGGTAACTTCTCCAGTTGGTACGGCGACTTTCAGGCCCTCGACGCCATCACCCTGGACATCCTCAAGAACCGGGTCACCGCGTTCATCGGCCCCAGCGGGTGCGGCAAGAGCACGCTCCTGCGCTGGATGAACCGCATGAACGACCTGGTCAAGGGCGCCCGGTGCGAGGGCACGATGGACCTCCACGGCGTGGACCTCCTCGGACGCGACCAGGATGTGGTGGACCTGCGCCGGCGAGTGGGCATGGTCTTCCAGAAGCCCAACCCATTCCCCAAGAGCATCTACGACAACGTCGCCTTCGGCCCTCGCCTGCACCGCAGGTTCCGGCGCGGCGAGCTCGACCAGATCGTCGAGGGCAGCCTGCGCCGCGCCGCCCTGTGGGACGAGGTGAAGGACCGGCTCCGCCAGTCGGCCCTGCGCCTCTCCGGCGGCCAGCAGCAGCGCCTCTGCATCGCCCGCGCGATCGCCGTGGATCCCGAGGTCCTGCTGATGGACGAGCCCGCCTCGGCCCTCGACCCCAAGTCCACCCTCGCCATCGAGGACCTGATCCGCGAGCTCCGCGAGAACTACACCATCGTGATCGTGACCCACAACATGCAGCAGGCCGCACGCATCAGCGACTCCACGGCCTTCATGTACATGGGCCGGCTCATCGAGTACGACGAGACCACCGAGATCTTCCAGCGCCCCAAGCGCCCCGAGACCGAGCAGTACGTCACCGGCCGATTCGGCTGACCCGGCGGCGCGCCGGGCCCCACGAATCCCCGAACAACGCCCGAGAAACGAATCCCGCCGGCC